>DATCXL010000843.1:0-8072 GCA_036565825.1 Mycobacteriales bacterium | reverse complement strand
ACCACCGCCTCGGTCACGTTCTTCCCCTTCCCACCCCGGTGGTCTCGGTGGCCTGGTGCAGGTCGGATTCCTGGCTGAGGATGTCGCGGTAGGCCGGTACGGTCGCCAACAGGTCGTGGTGGGTGCCGACCGCGGCGATCGTGCCGTCGACCAACAGGGCGACCCGGTCGGCCAGCAGCACCGTGGACGGCCGGTGCGCCACCACCAACGCGGTGGTGTCGGCCAGCATCTGCCGGAGTGCCTGCTCGACCAGCCCTTCGGTGTGCACGTCCAAGGCGGACAACGGATCGTCGAGCACCAGCACCCGGGGCCGACCGATCACCGCCCGGGCCAGCGCCAGCCGTTGTCGCTGGCCGCCGGACAGAGTGAGGCCCTGTTCACCGATCCGGGTGTCCAGGCCCCAGGGCAGGTCGAGCACGAACTCGGCCTGGGCGATCCGAAGCGCCTCGTCGATCTCCGCGTCGGTCGCCTCGGGTCGACCCAGGGTCAGGTTCTCCCGCACGCTGGCGGAGAACAGGGTGGCCTCCTCGAACGCGGTGGACACCAGGTGGCGCAGGTTGGCCAGCGGCAGGTCCCGGATGTCCCGACCGTCGAGGGTGATCCGCCCGTCGGTCACGTCGTACAGCCGGGGAACGAGCGCGGTCAGAGTGGTCTTGCCGCATCCGGTCGCGCCGACCAACGCCACCGTCTCACCGGGTGCGATCCGCAGGGTGATGTCGTGCAGCACCGTCGAGGAACTGTCCGGATAGCTGAATCCCACCCGCTCGAAGCGCAACTCGCCCCGGGGCTCGCGCAGTGGCGTGGCGCCCGGGCGGTCCACGATGGCCGGCGGGGTGTCGAACACCTCGAGGATCCGGTCCGCCGCGCTGATCGCCTCCTGGGCGCTGGCCAGCAGCCAGCCCATCGACTCGATCGGCCAGACCAGCAGCAGGAACAGCGACACGAACGCGACCAGGGTGCCCAGGGTGATCGCGTCGTCGGCGACCGCGACCGACCCACCCAACACCACCAGGCCGAGCACGACCTGCGGATGCATCTCGATGAGTGCCCAGATCTCGGCCAGGGTGCGCACCTTGGCCATCGCGAACCCGTGCAGGTCGCGCGCCTTGGCGTCGAACGCGGTGTACATCAGTCGGCGTCGACCGAACGACCTGATGGTGCGGATGCCGAGCGTGGACTCCTCCACGTTGGTGGCCAGTTCGCCCTGCTGATCCTGCACCTGGCGGGCCTGCACCTTGTACCGGCGTTCGTAGTGTAGGGACACCCAGGCCAGCGGCACCGCCGAGAGCAGTACCAGCACGCCCAACGGCCAGTAGATGACCACCAGCAGCCCGCCCACCACCAGGAAGGTCAGCCCGTTGACGACCAGGAACACCAGGCCGAATCCAACGAACCGCCGGATCTGGGACAGGTCGGAGGTGGCCCGCGACAGTAGTTGGCCGGACTGCCAACGGTCGTGAAAGGACACCGGTAGCCGCTGTAGGTGTGCGTACAGGTCACGCCGGATGTCGGTCTCCAGACCCAACGACGAGTTGGACATGCTCCATCGGCGTACCAGCACCAGCACGGCCTCGGCCACGCCGAACACCAGTGCCAGGACGCCCAGCGGGATCATCGCGGCCCGGTCACCCTCATGGATCGGCCCGTCGATGACCTGCCTGGTCAGGATCGGAACAGCCACCCCTGCGAAGGTGGCCAGGAGTGCGGCGACGGTACTGATGACCAGTCCCCGGGCGTGCGGCACGACATAACTCCGGATACGCCACAGAGACGAAACCTTCCATCTTCTGTTCGGTGCTGTATCCATGGTGGCAGAAGGTTAGCTGGGCTAACTCATCCTCCTCATCCTGTTTTCCTGTCGGCGAACGCGGGGCGGGGCGCCGGCCGGACCGGTCGCTGACCCACCAGCGCAGGGTGCGCCGTCGAGCCGTGGTCGTCGGGAGAACATGCACAACCGGGATGTCTGATGCGGGTGCCGGCATACCGGCGTCACGCCGCGGCGTACCGGCGCGATACACCGGCGCACCGAACACCGGCATACCGGCAATTCGATCGACGGGGTGGAGATGCCCACGCCGGGCCGCCGTGAAACCGGCGCGGGTTGGCCCCGAACCGGGGCGCCCGCGCGGGCGTCAGGGCGGTGGGAGCGTCAGGGCTTGCGGCGCACGCCCAGCAGGATGTCGTCCCAGGAGGGCACCCTGGCCCGCTTGGCGCGGTCCTCCTCGGGCTCAACCGCCTCGGTTTCGCGGACCTCACGGACCTCGCGAACCCCACGGGCCTCAGCGGCCTCGCGGCCGTCGCGACCACGTTCCCGGTCAGCCGCGCCGACCCCGGACACTCCGGGCACCGACCGCTGCGCGGCCGGATGGGTGGAGTGGGTGGGGTGTGCGGATGGCAGTGCGGCCGGACGCTGCGACGCCTGGCGCACCGGGCGGGGCGGTGGCTCCGGGGTGATCTGCGCGGCGGCGATCGCCAGCGGGGTGACAGGAGTCACACCACGGGCGCGCTGCGGGTGTTCGGCGACCAGGTCGGCCGCGGTCTCGTCGGCGGGCGTGGCCGACCTGGTCGACAGGTCGAACGCCCAGGTGGCCACGTAGCTGCCCCCGGTGCCGCGCCAGCGGGCCACCACGGTCCAGCCGCCGTCCTCGCGCCGCCAGGAGTCCCACGACGTCGACTCCGGCGACACCCCACGGTTGGACAGCCGTTCGTCGACCATCTCGCCCAGGGTGCGCTGCTGGCCGCCGTCGGAGCGGCGCAACCGCGACCTACGCGCCTCGGCGGTGACCTGCTCGCGTTCCTGTAGCACCGGGTAGGCGAACCGCAGCACCCGGTCCAGCGGCATCCGGGACGCGCTGGCCAGTTGCTCGGCGCTCTCGCCGGCCCGGATACGGGCCTGGATGTCACGCGGACGCAGTGGGTTCTCCAGCTCGATCTCGATCTGCCCGAGCCGGGTGATGTCGCCCCGCGCCGCGGCCCGCAGCCGTTCGTCGATGGGAAGCAGGAACAGCTCGCCCTGGCCCGCCTCGAGGACGACGTTCGCCCCGTCTTCGGTCAGGCTCACGAACTTGAGCTGACGCATGGCCTTCCCCTACGTGGTCGTGCTGCCCGGTTGGTACCGACTGCGGCTCGGACTCCCCGGCGTTCGATCCGTGGCGTGCCATCCCGTTCCGGGCACACGCCGGTCGGGGCCCGCACCCTGAAACTGTACGTGTCCGGGCGGCTTCCCGCCCCGGCGACACGCGAACCGCCGGTGGCCGGCGCGAAGGTGGTCGGTCGAATCTCGGTCGAACAGGCTCTCAGAGGTGTTCGACGACGTAGTCGACGCAGGCCGTCAACGCCTCCACGTCGGCCGGGTCGATCGCCGGGAACATGGCTATCCGGAGCTGGTTGCGGCCAAGCTTGCGATACGACTCGGTGTCCAGCACGCCGTTGGCGCGCAGCACCGCGGCCACCCGTCCGGCGTCAACCGACCCGTCGAGGTCGACGGTGCCCACCACCTGGGAGCGGTTGGCCGGATCGGTCACGAATGGCGTGGTGTAGGAGGTCTTCTCCGCCCAGGTGTACAGCCGCGAGGAGGAGTCCCGGGTACGGCCGACCGCCCAGTCCAGGCCGCCGTGGGCGAGCATCCACTCGATCTGGTCGGCCAGCAGCGCCAGGGTGGTCACCGCCGGGGTGTTGTAGGTCTGGTCCTTGCGCGAGTTGGTCACCGCGGTGGGCAGGTCGTAGAACTGCGGCACCCAACGGTCGGTTGCGGCGATCTGGTCGACGCGGGCCAGCGCCGCCGGGGACAGCAGCGCGAGCCACAGCCCACCGTCGGAGGCGAAGCACTTCTGCGGAGCGAAGTAGTAGGCGTCGACCTGGCTGATGTCCACCGGCAACCCGCCCGCGCCGGAGGTGGCGTCGACGAGCACCAGGGCGTCGGCGTCGGCGCCGGCCACCCGCCGTACCGGTGCCATCACACCGGTGGAGGTCTCGTTGTGTGGCCAGGCGTACACGTCCACGCCCGGCTCGGCGACCGGTTCGGGTCGTCCACCAGGCGCCGCGGTGATCACCGTGGGTTCGGCCAGGAACGGCGCACCGCGGGTCACCGAGGCGAACTTCGCGGAGAACTCGCCGAAGGACAGGTGCTGTGCCCGGTTGCGGACCAACCCGAACGCGGCGATGTCCCAGAATGCCGTGGTACCGCCGTTGCCGAGTACCACCTCGTAGCCGTCGGGGAGCGCGAACAGTTCACGCAGCCCGTCCCGGACCCGTCGCACAACGGTACGAACCGGTGCCTGACGGTGCGAACTGCCCAGTGGGGCGAGATGGAAGTCGGCCAGTGCGGCCACCGCCTCCGGCCGGACCTTGGACGGACCCGAACCGAATCGGCCGTCGGAGGGTCGCAGGTCCTCGGGCAGGGTGATCTGGGGTGTGTCGGTCACCCCTCCATTGTCTCAACCGCGTCGACCGGGCCGACCGGCCGCCCCCGAGCGGGTCCGATCGCGAGAGAAAATCCGGTCCGGACACTTCCCGCGCGACGTTTTCCCCGCGAAAACGCCGCGCGGGCCGGGGTCCTTTCGGGACCCGGCGCCAGCGAGTGTCAGGAGTGGTTGATCTGGTCCCAGCCCTCGACATCCTCGGGCTTGCGTGGGCCCGGTCCGACGTAGTGGGCGGACGGGCGGACCAATCGTCCGGTCCGCTTCTGTTCCATGATGTGCGCGCACCAACCGGCGGTGCGGGCGCAGGTGAACATCGCGCCCATCATGTGCCCGGGCACCTCGGCGAAGTCGAGGATCACCGACGCCCAGAACTCGACGTTGGTCTCGATGGCCCGGTCCGGCCGGCGTTCCCGCAGTTCCTCCAGGGCCACCTTCTCCAGTTCCTCGGCCGCCTGGTAGCGGTGCGAACCCAGCTCCCGGCAGGCCCGCCGGAGCACCCGGGCCCGGGGGTCCTCGGCCCGGTAGACCCGGTGCCCGAATCCCATCAGCCGCTCGCCGCGGTCCAGGATGGCCGACACCACCTTCCTGGCGTCGCCGGTGCGTTCCACCTCCTCGATGATCGGCAGTACCCGGGCCGGCGCTCCCCCGTGCAGCGGGCCGGACATGGCGCCGATGGCACCGGACATGGCGGCGGCCACGTCGGCGCCGGTGGAGGCGATCACCCGGGAGGTGAACGTGGACGCGTTCATGCCGTGTTCGGCCGCGGACACCCAGTAGGCGTCCACCGCCCTGACGTGCCTGGGGTCGGGTTCGCCCCGCCACCGGGTCATGAACCGCTCCACCACCGTGCTGCACTCGTCGACACGGCTCTGCGGTACCGCCGGCATGCCGACGCCGCGGGCCGACTGGGCCACATAGGACAGCGCCATCACCGAGGCGCGGGCGAGGTTGTCGCGGGCCACCTCGTCGGGGATGTCGAGCAGCGGCTGGTATCCCCAGATCGGTGACAGCATGGCCAGTGCGGCCTGCACGTCCACCCGGACGTCGCCGGTATGGACCGGCAGCGGGAACGGCTCGGCCGGCGGCAGGCCGGGACCGAACCTGCCGTCCACCAGCAGTGCCCAGACGTTGCCGAAGGTCACCCTACCCACGAGGTCTTCGATGTCGACCCCTCGGTAACGCAGCGACCCCCCGTTCTTGTCGGGTTCGGCGATCTCCGTCTCGAAGGCGATCACGCCTTCGAGGCCGGGGACGAAGTCATCGGACATCGGTACGCTCCGATCATCGACAGGACTTTTGGTCGTCAGTGCCAGTCCGCGCGGGTGGTCGGGACCTGCCGGGTACGGGTACCTGCCAAGTGTCGCGGGGTACGGTCGGTACCCCCACTCGGACGCTCGACAGATCCGCTCGGTGACCGCCGCACCGTCCGCGCGAAACCCCATTCTGGCCGACACACCACCCGTGTGGGTGAGTACTGATGCCGGACAGATACTTGTGCATGTGAAACGATTCTGAGACGTGACCGTCGCCACAGTGCACCCAGCCCCTCCCGGATGCGTCAGCCATGTCATCTCCAGGTAGCGCCCACGAGCCCGGGCAGGTACCCGACCTGGCCCGGATGCGCCGCGTCTACCGCGGCCGCGGTCTCGACGTCGGCGACCTCGCTCCGGACTGGTTGGGCCAGTTCCGGGCGTGGTTTGGCGACGCGGTGGCCTCCGGGCTGCTGGTCGAACCGAACGCGATGGTGCTGGCCACCACCTCGTCGGCTGGGGTGCCCAGCGCCCGTACCGTGCTGCTCAAGGGCATCGACGAGCGCGGCCTGACGTTCTTCACCAACCACGACTCGCGCAAGGGCCGGGAGTTGACCGAGAACCCGGTGGCCACCGTGGTGTTCTCCTGGCCGGTGCTCAACCGGCAGATCATCGCGGCCGGACTGGTGGCACGGATCGCCCGGGCCGAGTCCCAGGCGTACTTCCGGTCCCGTCCGCGCGGGTCGCAACTCGGCGCCACGGCCAGCCCACAGTCACGGGTGGTGGCCTCCCGGGCGGAACTGGACCAGGCCATGGCCCGGGTGTGCGCGGCCTACCCGGAAGGCACCGAGGTACCGCTGCCCGAGCACTGGGGCGGGTTCCGGCTGGCGCCACGGACGGTCGAGTTCTGGCAGGGCGCGGTGGACCGGCTGCACGACCGGCTGCGCTACCGGCGGGCGGACGACGGCGGCTGGGTGACCGAGAGGCTGGCCCCTTGACCGGGTTACCCGGTCCGACCGGGTTATCCGGTCCGACCGGGTTACCCGGGCCGGCTCGGGTGGTGAACGCCCACGCCGGAGTGGCCCGGCGCCGGCGTGGTGGTCGGTGAGCGGCCCGTTACCACTGCGGCTGGTGCGCGCGCTGGCGCTGGATGTCAGGCCGCTGCGCACGGTCGCGTTCCGGCGGTTGTGGCTGGGCCAGGGCGTGATCCTGGTGGGCAGCCAGATGACGTTCGTCGCGGTGCCGGTGCAGGTGTACGACATCACCCACCGGTCCCTCTACGTGGGCCTGACCAGCATGGTCGCGCTGGTGCCACTGGTGGTCTTCGGGCTGCTCGGTGGGGCGATCGCCGACGCGGTGGACCGCCGGATCCTGTTGTTGGTGACCGGTGCGGCACTGGCCGTGGTCAGTGCCGGGCTGTGGGCGCAGGCGCTGCTGTCCGGCGGGAGGAACATCTACCTGCTGTGGGCGCTGGTGGCGGTGCAGTCTGCCCTGGTCGCGATCAACTCCCCGGCCCGCAGCGCGGTGATACCCAGGCTGGTGTCGGACGAACAGGTGCCGGCGGCCAACGCGCTCAACCAGATTGTCACCAACACCGGTGTGGTGGCCGGCCCGCTGCTGGCCGGGCTGATCATTCAGCATGTGGACCTGGCGTGGACCTACCTGGTGGACGCCAGTTCGTTCTTCGTCGCGCTGTACACGTTGTTGCGACTGCCGCCGCTGCCCCCGGAACGGAACGGGGCGACCGGACGGGCGTCGGTACTGGAGGGGCTGCGGTTCCTGGCCGGCCGACGGATCCTGCTGATGACGTTCCTGGTGGACATCAACGCGATGGTGTTCGGCTGGCCGCGGGCGCTGTTTCCCGAACTGGCCAAGGCTCGTTACGGCGGGATGAGCGCGCTGGGCTGGTTGTACGCGGCGCCGGCCCTCGGCGCGTTGGCGGTCGCCCTGTTCAGCGGCTGGCTGGGGCGGGTGAACCGGCAGGGGCTCGCCGTGCTGGTGTCGGTCAGTCTGTGGGGGGTGGCGATCGCCGCCTTCGGGATCACCCGCACGTTACCCGCGGCCGTACTCGCCCTGGCCGGGGCCGGTGCCGCGGACATGGTCAGTTCGGTGTTCCGCACCTCCATGCTGCAACTTGCCGCGCCCGATGCCATGCGCGGCCGGTTGCAGGGGGTGTTCATCGTGGTGGTGACCGGTGGGCCGCGACTGGGCGACCTGCGGGCCGGAGGTGTGTCGGCGTTGAGTTCCCCGACCTTCTCGCTGGTGTCCGGTGGCGTCGCCTGTGTGCTCGGCGCGGTGCTGTTGGCGTTGGCGGTGCCGGCCTTCGCTCGCTACCGGGCGCGCGGACCGCATCCGGAACTGGGCGCGGTCGCCTGAAGCCGTGCCGCCGACCACCGGTGCC
>DATCXL010000819.1:0-6982 GCA_036565825.1 Mycobacteriales bacterium | reverse complement strand
GTCCGCGTACGGCCGACAGGTACGGGCCGACGGGGCGCGCGCCACGGTGGTCAACCGTCAACCGGGCCGGCCCGCCGTCAGAACGCGTGACAGACGGCCAGAACCCCGGGGCTGGCTGGACCACCCTGCGTTCACGTCAGTCCAGTGCATGGGTTGCCCCACCCGTCGCCGCGTAACGGGCTGCCGTCTCCACCGCGAAGGCCACCGCCTCCAGTTGGGTCGCCCCACCGTGCAGGGCGACCGCGGTAGCCGCGGCGAACTGGTCACCGACCCCACAGGCGTCCACCCACGGCAGGTCCGGCGCGGGCAACAGCCGCGGGTTCCCCTCACCGGTGTCCAGCAGCGCGCCCTGGGCGCCGAGCGTCACCGCCACCGAGCCGACGCTCCACCCACGTACCAACTCACGAGCGGCTCGCGCCGCCCGGGTGAGCTCGTCGTCGTCGGTGTGGGACAGGCCGGATATCTCACAGGCCTCCGCGAAGGTCGGGATGACCATCAGCGCATCGGCCACGGGCCGTGCCCCGTGCCGGTGCGGATCCCACACCACCCGGCCCCGGCGGGCGGCCTGCTCCGCCGCGAGCCGAAGTTCTGGCACCTCCACCAGACCCTGGCCGTAGTCGGAGACCAGCAGCATGCCGGCCTGTTCGATTGCCTCGCGCATCGCCGGAACGATTGAACTGTGCTGTGCACCGGGTTGGTCACGATCCATCCGCAACAGGGACTGGCCGCCGCTCCTGATCCGGATCTTCTCGGCTGTCGGGCCTGGTGACCGGCCGGCGACGACCTCCACATGCGAGTCGAGCAGGCTCCGCAGTAGTTCCCCACCGTCGTCGTCGGCCAGAACAGTCACGAAGACAACCCGGGCCCCGTCGGGGGCCGCCTGTGCGGCGAGCAGCGCGGCCAGGCCGGCTCCGCCCGGCCGGTGCGTCTCGGACAGGTCCCGTACCACCGGCACCGGTGCTTCCGCGCTGAGCCTGGTGGCCGAGCCCTCCAGGTCACGGTCGAGCAACGCGTCCCCCAGCACCACCAGTGGACCGCCGCTCACCGGGCACCGGTCCTCGGGTCCGGGATGCCCCCGTGGGGCACGGCATGGGTCACGGCGCCACCACCGCGACGTCGGGATCCGGTCGCCGTGTCACGTCCTGGTACACGCCCAGCACCTCACCGGCGATGCGCTCCCAGGTGTAGCGAGAACGAACCCGGTCCAGTCCGGCCACGCCGTAACCGTCCCGACGGAACGGATCGTCGAGCAACTCCCGCAGCGCCGTGGCAAGCCGCTCGGGTCGACGTGGCTGTACGTGCCTGCCGGTCGCGCCATCCACCACCGTGTCCAGGAACCCGCCGACCGCCGAGGCGACCACCGGCACCCCGCACGCCATCGCCTCCAGCGGCACGATGCCGAACGGTTCGTACCAGGGAACACAGGCCACCACGTCGGCGGAACGGATCAGCGCGGGCATCCGGTCATGCTCGACACTGCCGAGAAATTCCACCCGGTCGGCGACTCCCTGCCGGTCCGCGAGCTTTCGCAGCCGCCGATACTCCGGGTCACGGCCGAGACGGTCGGGGTCCGGGCCGGCGGCAATGACCAGTTCGGCGCCGGGGACACGGCGCAGGGCCGAGATCGCCGCGTCGTATCCCTTGCGCTCCACCATCCGACCGGCGGCCAGAATCCGCCGCAGTCCGCCACGGTGGTCCGTGGGGCCGGAGGGCTGGAACCGTTCGGTGTCCACACCGGCCGGGATGATCCGTAGCCGGGTACGGCGGGCCCCCATCCGGGCCAGTTCCTCGGCCTCGTCGAAGCTGAGTGCGATGATCCGGTCGGCATCGTGCGCTATCGCCCGCTCGATTCTGATCCGGCCCGGTGGGCTGGTGTCCTTACGGCCGTGATGTCGACGCTTGACCACGCCCAGCGCGTGGAAGGTGTGCACCAGCGGTACGTCGGTGTCGCGCACACCCAACAGTGCGGCCACTCCCGACATCCAGAAGTGAGAGTGCACGACATCAGGTCGGTCGACCCTCCACCGACGTGCCAGCCAGCGCCCGAAGTCCGGCATGTAAGGAAGTAGGTCGTCGCGGGGTATGTAACGGGCCGGCCCAGTGGGAACATGATGCAACACGACACCTGGCGCGAACTCGACCTCGTCGGGAACCCGCCGGCCGTCCCGTCGGGTGTAGACGTCCACCTGGTGCCCCGATCGAGCCAGTGCGCGGGACAACGCCTCCACATACACGTTCTGCCCACCCGCGTCCGGGCCCCCCAGTGCCGCGAGTGGGCTGGCGTGTTCTGAGACCATCGCGATTCTCACGTGGTCGCCTCCAGATGCGTGCCGGTGGTCGCGGTGGCCTGGCACCGGAGCCCCGCCGGAGGTGACACGTCGCCGTCTGACAGCCCGGGCCGCGGTGTCGTCCAGCAGGGTCGGCGGTCGGCCCGTTGGCTGGCCGTTGTCAGCCCCTGCCTGGCCCCATGGTCGAGCGCCCGGGAATACCCGGCCGACTGGCCACCCCCGCGTCCCGCGTGTCTTCGGCCGAATGGCGCAGCATCGACGGCATGTCCTCACGCTCTGGCATCCACGATTCCCCCTTCGGAACGATCCACCTCCTCTCCTTCCCCCTTCCGGGTGAAGAGACACGCATCGACCGTCATCTCCTGGGTAGTTTTGTGGATTGAGAACGCCTGCTTTCGCGGCCGCATCGCTGCAGTGCCCCGTACCGAGGCATCTACTCAGAGGAGGCGCACCCGTGGCAGAAGACCGCATCGGCCTGTCGGCGCAGGAGCCCAGGCACGGCCCCTCCGGCGCGGAGCTACCCGAGAGTGACCTACTTCGCGAACTGGAACATCTGCATGCCACCCGGCATGAGACGTTCCTGCACGGGTCCACCACCGCGCTGGTGGCACACTCCGAACGGCAGCACGAACTGGAGGACGAGTACCTGTATCGTCACCCCGATCGAGACATCGATCCCGAGCGGCTGCGGTCCGGCGCCCGCCAGCGCGGCTGAGCACGTGCCCGCGCAGCACGGTCACGGGCAACCCAGGTCCTCGTTGGTTTCCGGTTCGCCCAGGCAGTAGACGGTGTAGGCGCTGCCGATTACCGGGGCGGCCACGTTACGTACCCGGACCCCCCCGGGGGTCAGGCCCTTCTCGGTGCCTCGGTGGGCGTGACCGTGCAGCGCCAGCGCCACATCGTAGGAGTCGATCGCCTCGGCCAGGAAGTAGCAGCCCAGGAACGGGAAGATCTCCGGTGGCTCCCCCTCCAGCGTGTCCGCGACCGGCGCGTAGTGGGTGAGCGCGACCCGGATGTCCGCGTCGGTACTGGCCAGCGCGCCGGAGAGCATGTCGGCGGCCCGGCGGCTGTGTCCCACGAACGCCTTCATCTCCGGCTCGCCGAACGCCGTTCCGCAGCGGCCGGGAAAGCCACCGCCGAAACCCTTTACCCCGGCCACGGCCAACCGCTGCCCACCGATCTCCAACTCGGCCACGTCACCCTCGAGAACCGAGACGCCGATGTCGGCGAGCATCGCGGTCAACTCGTCCTGCTTGTCGAAGTGGTAGTCGTGGTTACCCAGCACCGCCACCACCGGCACGCCCACGTCGGCGAGTTCGGCGACGACCACCTCGCCCTCCTCTCGGGTGCCGTGCCGGGTGAGGTCACCGGCGAGCAGCAGTACGTCGGCGTGCTCGGCCAGGTGCCGCAGCGCCGGACGGAGGTGACCGTGCGCGTCCGGACCGAGGTGGATGTCACCCACGGCGGCGATCCTGATCACGACAGGTCCTCCCGACTGCCGTCGGGCGCGGCCGAACCGGTCACCTCGATCTCGTTGTAGACCTCGTATCCGGGCATCATCTCGCGCACCATCTCGGCAGCCCGCTCCCGGCGTTCGCGGGACGGAACCTCCCCGCTCAGAAAGACCCTGGACGGTCGGACGGTGACGGTGACCCGCAGGCCCAGCGCGGCGACCCTGGGGTCCTCGGCCAGCCGCTGCTGGATCCTGGCCTCGGTGTAGACGGTTGGCTGCTCGCCCATCACGGGCCCCTCTCGTCGTCGGGTCCACGTGACCCGGCCGTGCCCTACCGGGCGTGTTCACCGAGTAGGTGCAGTTCCTCGACCAGTGTCAGGAAAGCCTGCGCGTAGGGGGATCCGGCGACGTCGGAACGCACCGCGTCCCAGTCGACCTGCTCGCGCAGCGCGCGCACCGTCGGCAGCACCGCGCCGAAGTCGCAGTTGTGCTCGGTGAAGGCGCGCAGTCGACTGGTGACCAGCGCCCGGGCCGACAGCACCGGCATCAGCACCGAACCGACCTCCATCTGGTCGGCGCCACGCAGGAACTCCTCGGCTTCACGGCCGTTCAACCGGTAGATCAGGTCGACCGTGTGGCTGCCGTTGTACACCTTGACCAGCCAGTCCTCCGGCGGCCGGCAGGGCCGCAGTCCATCCTGGGTCAACACGTCCAGTGCCCGCTCCACGTCCTGCTCACGCAGTACGAAGTCCACGTCGTGTTCGGACTTGGGCCCGCCCCGCGCGTACACCGCGTAACCACCACCGAGGGCGAACTCCACCCCGGCACGCTTGAGGCCGGTTGCCACGCGCTTGAGTGTTTCGAGCAGCGCAGGCTCACCGACCACGGACTCGGACACACCAACGCGGTACCCATCCAGGGCATCGCATAACGCACCTGGGTCACTACGTCGCGTTTGGACCGATGTGGTCTGGGTACCGGCCGGCCATGACCGAATCCGGACCGCCCCCGCCACAGAAGTCACGGTATCCGGGACGCACCGGCGAAATGGAACCAACGCCTCGCGACGAGATGAGGGACTACACCGGCAGCGGACTGTTGGCCGGCCGGCGGGCTCTGGTCACCGGTGGTGACTCTGGTATCGGCCGCGCGGTCGCGATCGCCTTCGCCAAGGAGGGTGCGGACGTGTCAGTGGCCTACCTGCGCGAGCACGAGGACGCGCGGCGCACCATGGAACTGGTCGAACAGGCAGGCGGCCGGTGTGTGTCAGCACCCGGCGACCTGACCGATCCCGACCACTGCCGGGACGTGGTTACCCGAACCGCCAAGGAGTTGGGCGGACTGGACGTCCTGGTGAACAACGCCGCGTACCAGCAGCCGGTGGGTTCCCTGGAGGAACTGTCCGACGAACAGTGGGAGCACACCTTCGCGACCAACATGCACAGCTTCTTCTGGACCACCAAGGCCGCGCTGCCGCATCTGGGTGAGGGTTCGTCGATCATCAACACCTCCTCGGTGAACGGGCTGCGCGGCAACCCGACGATGATCGACTACGCCGCCAGCAAGGGCGCGATCCTGGCCTTCACCTACTCACTAGCGCAGTCGCTTGTGGACCATGGGATCCGGGTGAACTGCGTCGCCCCAGGTCCGGTGTGGACGCCACTGATCCCGGCCACGTTCCCCGAGGAAAGGGTCTCCCACTTCGGTGAGCAGGCGCCGATGGGGCGCCCGGCCCAACCGGACGAGATCGCCCCGTCCTACGTCTTCCTGGCCAGCGACCGGATGTCCTCCTACTACACCGGCGAGGTACTGGCCCCGCTCGGCGGTGAGACCACGCCCGGCTGACCCACCGTCTCTCCCACCGCCGCCGCCTGGCGGCGTGTCCTACCCGGCGGGTGCGGACATGTGACCACAGATGGTTTGAGAGGCGAGCCAATCGGGCAGACCTACTGATGCCTGGGCAACCAGCGAGGTGCGGACCCTTGATCCGGTCCGCACCTCGCATGTTCTGCCGTCGCCGTGCGGCGACGCGGTCAGCTCACATGGAAGGAACGAGGATGCTGGGTTTCATCGTCGTGATGATCATCATCGGGCTGGTGGCGGGCGCTCTCGCGCGACTCCTCGTGCCCGGTCGTGACCCAATCGGTTTGGTCGGCACCATCGTGCTCGGCGTCGTCGGATCTTTCGTCGGCGGCCTCCTCGGGTACTTGGTGTTCGGCAAGGACGCCGGCCAGGGTGCGCTGCAGACCTCGGGATTCGTCGGCTCGGTCATCGGCGCGATCATCGCGCTGCTGGTCTACCGGATGGTGTCCCGCCGCGGCAGCTTCAACTGAGCTGCCCACAGTGCCAACCCGCTGACGTTCAGAGGCGCCACGTGGCGATCAGGTCGTCCGGTCCGAGAGCCAACACGTCGCGCGCCGTTGTCCCGCTGCGGGTGACCGCGAGCAGCGGAGTCGAGTCATCGGCGCCGGGTAGTTGGGACCGATGCACCGCCAGCCGGGCCAGATCGTGCAGGTCGAACGGGCGGCTGTCCTGCCACCTGATCGAGCCGACCACGGTGATCCGTCCGGCGACAGGCCCCCTGTCCGCACCGACGATGCCGATCTCCGGGTCGTTGGTGCGCGTCCAGTAGCCCTCGACCACGTTCGTACCCTCGGGCAGGATCTCCGCAGATATCCGACGCAACGACTCCCTGATGACCGGTTCCACCGCCCGACCCCGCCAGCTTGTCCAACCCGATTCGATCCGGCCGAGCACCAGGTCTCCGCGGCCCCGTTCGATCTCGGCGACGTGCGGCCCGAGAAAGGTCAGCCAGAATCGGAGGTACGGGTCGGCGACCGTGTACCGGGTCTCCCGGGACGGCCGGGTGGACAACGGAAGCGATGCTTCGACCACCCGCTTGGCCGTCAGCAACCGCAGGGCGCGGTTCAGTGATGCCGACGGCAACCCGCCCGCGGCCCGTCCGATCAGTGAGTGGGTCCGTTCACCCGATCCGATCGCACCAAGGACCCGGCGGGCCTGTGTCTCGACCGGAAACTCGGCGGCGAGGCCACGTTCGGCGCTCACCAGTAGTGCCGAGAGTGGATCGTCGACCGCCTTCGCGAGGTATTCACGCAGTGAGACACCGACCGGCCACTCGTCCAGGATCAGCGGCAGCCCACCGGTGACCAGGTAGGCGTCGAAGGCATCGGCGGGAGGCAGGTCGAGCAAGGCCGCGACGTCGGCAGGGTTGAGCGGTGGC
>DATCXL010000818.1:0-2612 GCA_036565825.1 Mycobacteriales bacterium | reverse complement strand
CCCGTTCCGCAGCACGACCATGCCGCGGGCACCGTGTCTGGCCTCGGGGTCGATGTCGTCCTCCCCGCTGACCTCCCAGAGCAACCGCGCGCCTACCGCGCGGAGCCTCCTGGAGGCCAGCGCATGGTCCACTCCGATCCTGGTATGGACCAGTTCCAGCGCCGGGCGGACCTGTCGCGGCGAGACTCCGCCTCGGCGCAGCGCGGACAGGAACATGCCCTCGGCCAGCCCGACGAACGGGATGGACGGCCCGCCGCGCATCTCGGCCGGCAGGCTGGCGACCAACCCTTCCTTGACCCAGGTCCGGAACGTGGTGTCGGGTACGTCGAGACAGCGCGCCGCCTCGGCCGAGGTGTACAGCGGCACGCTGAACCGAATGTCAGACCCCTTCGCCACGCTGTCAGCGTAGGCGTTGGCCATCGTGCGGCGACCATTCGCGCCCGAGGAGTGGATGCGGACAGATGATGAGCGAGCAGGGCGGGCGGATGGGTCAGGGTGGGCTGTTTCCGAATCCGAAGGGGGAGCAGGGTTCGTTGGCCGACGCTGCCGACCCGGCTGCCGACCAGCCGGCTACCGACCCGCAGGGCGGGTTGGACGCGGCGCAGGAGTTCGCGCCGGCCAGTTCGTGCCAGATCCGCGACGAGGTCGTGGACCTGGTGCACCGGGACCTGCTCGGCCCATGGGACGGTGAGGCCGAACACCTGCCACCAAAGGCTTCCGGGCCTCGGGAGCGTTACCTGGTCGGCATGCTCGGCCCCAAGCCGATGTCACGATCCACAGTGGACAACGCCGACGAACTGCCGGACACCGAGACCGCGGTGGGCGGTGACACCACCGACGGCGACCTGCCCGAGGTGACCACCCCGCAGAACCTGGGCCGGATCTGGGCGTCCTCGATGGGCCTGTCCTTCACCGTTCCCGACACCGTGCACGCGGTCTCGGTGACCGTCGGCTGGGGCAACTACCAGGAACGCAAGCCCGACCCGGAGTCCCGCAAGGTCTGGGTTCGCGAACCGGTCACGCACCACCGCGAGGTTCGCCTGGACGGCGAACCGACCTACTCCATCCCGTTGCCCAACCGAACCAGCACGGACCACCCCGACCCCGACGATGCACCGGCCACCCAGAAACGGTCCGACGTGCGGTTGGCCGTGACCGTTCGACCCCGCAACGGTCACCGGGTGGTCGAACTCGCCCTGATCAACGGCCGGCACGCCTCGGGCAACGACCAGAGCGCCTGGCTGTACCAGGCCCAGATCACCGTCACCGCCACCGACGGCACCTCGGCCACCTTCCTGCCCACCGACGACCCCGACGGCGATCCCACCGACGAACCACCGGCGGCGAACCCCGGCGACCCGACCAACCCGCACCGGGCGGCGGTGGTCGCCGACGACCTGGAGGACGTGCACCTGCGGTTGCTCTACCGGCACGCCCGCCGGTACGCCTCCGGCCGCAACGTCGCGGTACACCCGTCCGTCCGGGACGGAGACCGGTGCGCGCACCGGTTGGACACCACCTGGCTGCCCAGCTACGACGTGCCCGCCACCATCGCCCCCGACGGCGAGCACAGCGGCCTGGCCGGTGTGGAACTGTCCATGGACGCGCTGGCCGAGGCCACCCCCGAGCAACTGCGGGCCGGACTGGCTCCGCTGGCCGACGGTTACGACGCCTGGTTGGACGCCCGGCAGGCCGAGATCGCCGACCTGCCCGCCAGGTTACGGCCGACCGCCGAGGCGGCCGTGTTCACCGCCCGGCAGGCCGCGCAACGCATCCGCACCGGCATCGCCCTGCTGACCGACCCCGGCGCGCGGCACGTCGAGGCGTTGGCCGCGTTCCGGTTCGCCAACCAGACGATGGCCCTGCAACGCCGACACACCGCCATCGGCGCGCTGCGCGAGCAGACCGACCTGGACTACCCAAAGGCCCGCGCGCAGGTCGAGGCCCGGGGCCCGGCGGCGGCGTCCTGGCGGCCGTTCCAGCTCGCCTTCATCCTGCTGAACCTGCCCGCGCTGACCGACCCCGCCCACCCCGAACGGGCAGCCGATGCCACCGGCACGGTGGACCTGCTGTTCTTCCCCACCGGGGGCGGCAAGACCGAGGCGTACCTGGGGCTGACCGCCTACACGTTCGCGATCCGTCGCCTACAGGGCGTGCTGGGCACCGGCGAACAGGCCCGCGACGGCGGCGCCGGGGTGGCCGTGCTGATGCGCTACACCCTGCGGCTGCTCACCGCCCAGCAGTTCCAGCGGGCCGCCGCGCTGGTCTGCGCGGCCGAGGTGATTCGCCGCTCCGACCCCGACACCTGGGGCGCCAACCCGTTCCTCATCGGACTGTGGGTCGGCGGCGGGGTGTCCCCGAACTGGTTCGACGAAGCCAGCGAGCAGATCGCCGCCGCACGGGAGTCCGGCGACGGCACCCGGGTGAACGTGTTGCAGACGCTGGCCTGCCCGTGGTGCGGCACGCCGCTACGCGGCCAGCACGACCTGCACGTGAACCCCGACGACCGCCGGGTCCGACTGTTCTGCCCGAACGGGGAGGGCTGGGCGGCCTGCCCGTTCTCCGAGCGCACGTCGCCGGACGGACTCCCGATCCTCACCGTGGACGAGGAC
>DATCXL010000807.1:0-11181 GCA_036565825.1 Mycobacteriales bacterium | reverse complement strand
GCCACCGGAGTGACCGAGTTGGTTCTGTAGGACGATGGCCAGGATGGCCGTGCCGATCGATCCGCCCAGCCGCTGCACGATGCTGAGCTGGGGCGTGGCGTCGTTGATCCTGCTTCGGTCGATGACCCGGTAGGCGGCGGTCATCGCCGGCACGATCGACAGGCCGATGCCCACCCCGCGCACGATCATTCCCAGGGTGAGCAGCACGTAGGAGCTGTCCGCCCCGATGGTCACGAACGGCACCGTGGCCACGATGCTGATCACCCCGCCGAGCAGCGCGGTGGGGCCGCTGCCGATGCGTTCGGTCAGCCGCCCGGTGAGCCAGTTCGCGATCGCCGCGCCCAGGCCGCCGGGTGCCAGTAGCAGGCCGGTGGCGACCGCGTCCTGGTGCCGGACCGTCTGGTAGTACAGCGGCATCAGGATCATCGCCCCGTACATCGCCACACCCAGGCAGAACATGGCCAGCGACGCGGCGCCGAACATGGCGTTCCGGTAGAGCCTGACGTCGAGGAGCGGACGCTCGATCCGTAGCGCCCGCAACACGAAGGCCGCCAGTAGAACCAGGCCCGCGGCCAGGGTGACCAACACCCGGGGGGAGTCCAGCCGCCCGCTGCGTCCCACGTCGGCCAGCCCGTAGGTGATCGCCACCATCCCGGCGACCACCATGCCCAGGCCGGTGGCGTCCAGTGCGGCGGTGGGTTCGGCCCTGTCGCGCGGCAGCAACCTGACCGCCAGCAACACCGCGACCACACCGATCGGCAGGTTGACGAAGAAGATGGACTGCCATCCCACGTACTGCAACAGCAGGCCGCCGATGGTGGGACCGAACACCGGTGCCAGCACGATGGGTACGCCCACCGCGCTCATCACCCGAGCCATGTTCTGCGGACCGGCCCGGCGGGCCAGGATCATCTGTCCGACCGGCATGATCATGCCGCCGCCGAGGCCCTGCACGGCCCGGAACGTGATCAGTTCCCCGGCGGTCCGGGACAGTCCGCATGCGACGGACGCGACGGTGAACACCACCACCGCGAACAGGTAGACCCGCCGGGCACCGAACCGTCGGGCCGCCCACCCGGTAACCGGGATCACCGCGGCGAGGGAGAGCAGGTAGGCGGTGACCACCCACTGGATCCGGTCCAGCGGCGCGGCAAGGTCGACCGACAGCGACCTCAGCGCCACGTTCACGATGGTTGAGTCCAGGAAGGACATGGTCGCCCCGGCGATCACGACCGCGACCACCGGCCACCACTCGCGGGGGAGTCCGCCGCCGCGCGGAAGGGCTGCGGGAGGCCCGTCCCGCTTCGTCGATCCGGTCATGCGACCACTGTCAGCCCAGCCCGTGCATCTGTCAACCAATCAGTTGATTGTCTGTGTCATCCATGTGGTTGAGACTGTTAACATGGCGTCATGAGGGACCGGTCGGACGGGCGCGTCGGCACACAGCACGTCGACGTCGCCGGGATCGACGCGCAGGGACGGGTGTCGCCGCGCCGTGCGCCCGTTCCCGAGGAGCGCCAGCGGGACGCCGAGCGCACCCGGCAGCACCTACTGGCCGCAGCCCTCGACGAGTTCGCTGCGAAGGGCTACGCGGGTGCCCGGGTACACGACATCGCCGCGGCTGCCGGCGTCAACAAACAACTGATCAGCTACTACTTCGGCGGCAAGGACGGTCTGTACCGAGAGTTGCAGCGGATCTGGGAGCAGCGGGAGGCCGCCTTCGCCGACCCGGAGGTTCCCCTGCCGGAACTGGCGGTCCGTTACCTGCGCGACGCCCTGGCTGACCCGCGGATGATGCGTCTCCTGCTCTGGCGGAGCCTTGCCGCCGAATCCGGCCCGCCGCGTGGCCCGGGCGGTGAGGAGTCTGCCGGGATGCGCAGACGACAGGCCCGGGGCGAGTTGGCCGCCGACCTGGATCCAGGCGCGGTCGTGCTGATGCTCATGGGGGCGGTGGCCGCCCCCGTCGCCATGCGACAGATGGTGTGGCGGGTGACCGGGCTGGATCCGGAAACACCCGAGTTTGAGGAGTACTTCGCCGAGCAGTTGGGCCGGATGGTGCGCCGGCTCACCGGCCCGGACCCGGGCTCCAACGATGCCGGACCACCCGGGTAGCTCAGTTCTTCGTTCCCGGGCCGACCGGTTCTTCCCGGACACGGTGAACACCCCGGGTCCTCCGGTCTGGCGGATCCAACCGGTCTGGCGGATCCGTCCGGACCCGGTCTGCTGTCGGGTCCACCGTGCCCGCCGGATCAACCGGATCGACCGGGTGTGGATCGAGAGTGTGGAAACCACGGTCGTGATAGATGACCGGACTGCCGGTGCGGGCCTGTACCCATTCCACCCGGCCGATCATGATGATGTGGTCGCCGGCCTCGTGTCGCTCGTGCACGGTGCACTCCATCACCGCAAGCGCCTTGTTCACCGCGGTCAGCCCGGTGGGAGTCCGGGTGAACGGCCCGCCGTCGAACTTGTTCGTGTCCTTGCTGGCGAACCGTTTGGCCAGTTCGGTGTGGTGTGGTTGCAGCATGCTGACCGCGAAGCGATCGCAGTGTGCGAAAACCGGGTAGGAGTTCGCGGATCTGGCCAGACAGACCAGGATGAGCGGCGGGTTCATCGAAACCGAACAGAACGAGCTGGCGGTGAAGCCGAAGGGGATACCGTGCTCATCGTGAGTGGTCACGATTGTCACTCCGGTGGGGAACCGGGACATGGCGGTACGGAACATCGCCGGGCCGAACGTGTTGTCACCGTGGCCGTTCACATTCGAGACCCCTGAGACCACCGGTGATCTCCTCTCTCGAGCCCGGGAAGCGTGACATCCGGTTGTTCAACGCTGGTCCGTGGTGCTCGAAGGTGGGTCGAAGCGGGCTTGACGTCGGGTTATCCCTCCGACAGGATAAACGATCCCGAGACGGCGGAGGAATGTGCACCGACCATCCCGGTCCTGCTTGGACTCTGCTGGCTCCTCGCGTATCGTATGGCGGAATTTGGCCGACGAACCGAGGGGATACCGCGGTGACCGCCGAGAACAGCGTTTTTACCGAGAAAGAGATCGACTATCTCAACAGCCAGCGGCTCGGCCGGCTGTCCACGATCAAACCCGATGGGGCACCGACCAACGTGCCGGTCGGTTTCCGGTACAACGCCGAGTCGCAGACGATCGACATCGGTGGCCATCGGCTCGGTGACAGCTTCAAGTTCAGGAACATTCAGCGCGACCCGAGGGTCGCGTTCGTCGTTGACGACCTGGCCTCGGTCAGCCCGTGGACACCACGCGGCATCGAGATCCGTGGCACGGCCGAGGCGATTGTCGGTGGCGGTGGCACCGGTCTCAACCCGGGATTCAGTGGTGAACTGATCCGGATCACACCGACCAGGATCCGGTCCTGGGGAGTCGAGGCTCCAGCGTTCTCGGCACCGGCGAACACCCGCGACGTGTGATCCCGGAATTGTCCGGTTCCCGGTGCGGCGGAGCGGTTCAGTCGGCCAACCCGGCACGGTCCAGAGCCCTGGCGGCCAGGTCGAGGATGGACACCCGTTCCGTCAACGTCGCCGCCGCGGCCGACACCATGATCCCGAGGGTCGTGACGCCGGCCGCGGCGTAGGCGTGCATCCGCTCGGCCACCCGGCCCACCGGACCGATCAGCGAGGTCTCGTCGATGAACCGGAACGGGACCGCCCTGGCCGCGCCGGCGCGGTCTCCGGCGGCCAGCCGTTCGTGGATCTCGGCCACCTCGCGGCCGAACCCCATCTGGGTGGCCAGCGAGCAGTAGAAGTTGCGGTCCGGGGTTCCCATGCCGAGCAGGTAGACGTACTGGCCGCGCAACACGTCGGCGGCCTGTTCCGGATCGTCGTGGATGGCGGTCGGCAGCCCGGGCAGGATCTCGAACCCGGCGAGGCTCCGGTCGACCCGGGCCCGGCCGAGCCGGATCTGGGCGACGGCCTTGGCCACCGCGTCCGGGGAGGTGAACACGCCTATCCAGCCGTCGGCGATCTCACCGGCCAGCCGCACGATCTCGACGTACTCGCGGGTGCGGCCCAGCGGCCGACCGAACGGGACGCCGTACCAACCTTCCGACACGTCCGGGTTGGACACGCCGAGACCGAGCCGGAACCGACCGCCGCTGAGCGCGTCCACGGTGGCCGCCGTCAACGCGGCCAGGCCCGGACTGCGGGCCGGGATCTGCATCACGCCGGAGACCAGACCGATCCTGCTGGTCTGACCGGCCACCAGACCCAGCACGCTCGCGGCGTCGGAGCGATAGCCCTCCGGCGCCAGTGCCAGCGCGTACCCCCGCTGTTCTGCGGCCCGCGCCAGTTCACCGGCGCCCTGGTACACCAGATTCACGCCCAGTCTCATCGGCCGTCCTCTCTCTGGGTAGGACTGTCGCTTCTGGATGAGCGGTTCCACATGGCTGCGCCCCGGCGAGGGCCTGGAACCAACCATCTAGATCAACAGGTGGGCCCCGCCGTCGACGAGGACAACCTCACCGGTCACGTACCTCGCCCGTACCAGGCCGAGTACCGCCTCGGCGACGTCGTCGGGCTGCCCGACCCGACGGAGCGGGGTGGCCGTCCTGACCCGGTCGGCGATGGCGGTGAAGTCCCTGGTCCACCGGGTCTCGACCAGACCGGGGGCAACAGCGTTCACCCGTACCTCGGGTCCGACCGCACCGGCCAGCAGCCTTGTCATGTGGTTGACCGCAGCCTTGCTGACCGCGTAGGGGATGGAACTGCCGGCGGGTCGGATACCGGCCACCGAGGAGATGTTGACGATGCACCCGGCCCCGCTCGCCCGTAGGTGTGGCATCGCGGCCACCGAGGTCTGCCAGGTGCCGACGACGTTGAGCCCCAGGATGAGTTCCCACACGTCCGGTGTCACCGCGGCCAGGTCGGTGTGCGGGATGGGTCTGGAGACTCCGGCGTTGTTGACCAGTACGTCGAGTTGTCCGAAGGCCTCGACGGCGGCGGTGACCAACTCCTGGGCCTGTTCTGGCACCGACACGTCGGCCCGCAGGTAGACGGCGTCAGGCAGCGAGTCGGCCAGTTCCCGGCCGGCGTCGACCGAACGGGCGGAGTTGATCGCGATCCGCATGCCCTCGGCGGCCAGCCGGCGGGCGACCGCGGCCCCGATACCGGACGAGGAACCGGTGACCAGGGCGACCGGTTTGTCGGTCATCACAACCTCCACTCGAACCACGGCGCGATCAGACTGTCAGGAACTGCCGACCAGGGAGTCGGATCCGCTGGGGGTTCGGGCCATCGCCTCGGCGAACAGGTCCATCCGGTCGGCATAACCGTCCGGGGCTCCGAACCAGACGAACAGGTCGTCGGTGCCGATCGACCGCCAGGTCTCCAGGATGTCCACCACCTGGTCGACCGACGCCGTCTGGTCCCCGAAGACGATCCGGGCGCCGGCGGTGACGCGGCGCCCGGCGAGTTCGCGCATGCTGGCCACGTTGCGGGCGAAGTCCCCCGGTTCGGTCATCGCGCACAGCCAGCCATCGCCGATCCGGGCGGCCCGGCGCCAAGCCGCCTCCGTCCGACCGCCGATCCAGATCGGGATACGGTCCCCCTGGACCGGGTGCGGGGCGAAGACGGCGGCCTCTCCGAGCCCGTAGTACCTCCCCTCGAACGGGCCTCGGCCCACCCGGAAAAGGTGCCGGAACAGTCGGATGATCTCGTCGGTCCGAACGCCACGGTTGGAGAAGTCCGAGCCCAGGTTGACGAACTCCTGCCGGACGATCCCGACTCCGATCCCCAGGTCGAGTCGGCCGTGCGACAGGCAGTCGATCGTCGCGGCCTGCTTGGCCACCACGAACGGGTTACGCATGGCCGGTACCACCACGCCGGTGCCCAGCCGTACCCGCGAGGTGCGGGCCGCCACGTTGGCCAGTATCGCCAGTGGTTCGAAGACACCGCCGAAGTACTCCCGGTACTCGTAGTACGGCAGTGGGTGGTCTGGTACCCAGACCCCGTGGTAGCCGAGTTCCTCGGCGTGCACCGCCAGGTCGACGACACCGTTGGGGTCGGCGTCAGGCGTCTCTGTTGGCAGGAACGCGTGTAACCGCATGTCTGTTGGCTCCTCTTCCCGCGCTCAGGCCGGTCCTGGTGCGTCGGTTGTGGATGTTGGGGACGTTGTCGTCGCGTCCCGCTCCGTGCCCTCGTCCGTGGCGGGTGACAGCGACATGGAGACGTGCCGGACGGTCAGTTCCACGCCCTGGCCCCACACGCCACTGGCGAACATGGCCAGTCCCACGTTCAACTGTCCTGGCCGGACGGTCTGTTCGGCGCCGCCGCCGGAACGCAACAGATACCTCGGGTCAAGAACCCGGTGTCCGAGCGCGTCCACCCGAAGTACCTCGGTCCCGTCCAACAACCACCGGGCGGTGCCGGCCGCGACGTCGAGCGCCACCGCGAGGTGGTGGGACTGGCCGGGTTCCCGCCGGCCCACGTCCACCGCGTAGGAGAACGTGGCGTGGTCGGAGTCGGGTCCGCCAAGTCGCTCGTACAGCGCGTACGTCGTGTGGTTGGTCAGGACGAAGTCGAGGATCAGACCCGATGCCCGGTCGATGCAGATCAACGCGGCCGCGCCGACCCGCATGTCACTGTCCGGATCGGAGTCGCCGAACGGGGCGTTGGCATTGCCGAACGCGCGCGCCGACATCCGGGTCGCCGCGGTGAGTATCTGGCCCGCGGGCGCGTCGAATCCCAGCACCCCCGAGGACGCGGTGTGGGTGGTGAACACCGCCCACCTGAGAATGTCACCCGGCCCCTGCCCGGACGCCTCGGAGAACGCAGGCTCGCCGGTCGCGGCGTTGATCCCGGTCGGCACCACCACCAGTCCGTCGGGTGACGCGCGCACGATGCCGTCGCCGTCGGGTAGGGCCCCGGCGGGCCGTAACTGCCAGCGGGATTCGGAGGTGCCGACATCGAGGCCACCGGCGAAGTCGTCCCGGAACACCGGGTCCCCGCCCTCCCACCGCACGTCCTGCTGTCCACTCTGCCGTATGCCCTGTTGTTGACCCTGTTGCTTGCCGGCCGCCGAAGCGGTCGTCGAAGGCTGCGCCACGGTCCTTCCTCTCTTCCTCCCGGGACACACCGCGGGGACACTGCGGCGACACCGCGGCGACCCGCTGACCCGAAGGGTGTTCTGGTCGTCGTGCACAGAACCTCGCGTAGTGCACTCGCGGTTGACTTGAGGCTCGGCCGGGTCACTGTTGGATCACCGCTGATCACCGCTGATCACCGCAGGGTCAGCGGCGGGTCGGCACCGGGAATCGGCGCCGGGGATCGGCAGTGTCCGGTATCGCGGTGGGGTCCGGATCACAGTGACCTCAGTCGCCATCCGGGGGGACGACGGCGAACAGTCGTTCTCCGTACTGCACGTGCTCGCCGCTCTCCTTCAGTACCTGCTCGACCACCCCGTCGGTGTCGGCCTTCACCGGGATCATCAGCTTCATGGCCTCCACGATGGCCACCTGCTGCCCCGGTACAACGGTGTCGCCGACGTCGACGAATGGCGGCGCCCCCGGTTCGGGCGATCGGTGGAAGACACCAACCATGGGGGCGGACACGTACCGCCTCTGGTCGGGTGGTGCCGCCGGACCTCCGGTTGGATCCACCGCGGGCGGCAACGCTGACGGCCCGGCAGGCTCGGTCGCCGCCAACGGAGGGTTCCCGTCCGCTGACCCGTTCGACCACTCGGCCTGCACGGTCACGTCGCCCACCCGGATTCGCAGCAGGCCCGGTGGCCGGGAGAAGTTGGACAGCAGCTCCACCATGCTGTCCCGCACGGCCTCCAACATCTGCCGCTGGTCTGACCGGGGTCCGTACCCGGCCGTGCCCTTCGGAGTGGATGCGGCGCCGTTCTGCGGTCCAGTCGACTCCACCTTCTGGTCTGGTCGGATATCGCGACCCAATCGGGGCCCCCTCATGTGGCGGGTGGAAGCGGAAACCTGTGGGTGTTTCGAGGGGGTGGGGGGAGCTCCGCTCCCCCCACAGAGGTTCTGGAGCCGGGGCTTCGCCCCGGCGAGGGAATGGAGACATTTGGATGGGTGGGGCGGTTCTGGGTCCTTGTCTGTCGCGCCGTGGGTGTTTCGAGGGGGGTGTGGGGTGGAGCGGAGCTCCCCCCACAGAGGACAACACGGCACATCGGCCCCCTGTCCCGCAGGTTCTGGAGCCGGGGCTTCGCCCCGGCGAGGGAATGGAGACGTCTAGTAGTTCCCGAGGCCGCCACAGACGTTGATGGCCTGCGCGGTCACCGCGGCCGCGGCCGGGGTCACCAGGTACTCGACCATCGCCGCGACCTCGTCGGGTTCCACATACCGGCCGATCGGCACCCTGGCCTCGATGCGGGTCTGCACCTCACTCGGCGACACTCCCCACATCTCCGCGTAGTGCTCGCGGACGGTCCCGGCCATCGGCGTCTCGACGAACCCCGGACACACCGCGTTCACGGTGATCCCGGTTTTGGCCAGTTCGAGTCCGACCGCCTTGGTGAACCCCACGACACCATGCTTGGACGCCGAGTAGGGGGCGGCCGTGACCACACCCTGTTTGCCGCCGGTCGAGGCGATGCTGATGATCCGGCCGGTGCCGCGTTCCAACATCCCACCGGTGGTGAGAACCTCCCGGGTCATCAGGAAGACGCTGTTGAGATTGGTGTCGATGACGTCGAACCACAGGTCGTCGGGGATCTGCGCGGTCGGGCCGCCGCCGGGCCGGCCGGCATTGTTGACCAGCACATCCACCGGGCCGAACCGGGCCACCGCCGAGCGTACGAACCGCGCGATGTCCGCACGGACCCGCACGTCGCAGACCTGTCCGTCCACGTCCAGGCCCTCGTTCTGTAGAGCCTTCATCGACTCGGCGAGGTCGTCAGCCTGCCGGGAACAGACGTACATGTGCGCGCCGGCCGCGCCGAGTCGTCGGGTGATGGCCAGGCCGATGCCTCGGGTGGCGCCGGTCACCAGGATCACCGGCCGGTTGGGTTCCGCCATGATGCCTCCGTTGCCGCGTGGGCCGCCTACCCGTCGAGGCTGCGCCCGAGGGCTCGAAGCGGGGTCGAGTGGCCCTGGAGGCTCCACACCGGACCGGTGGCCCGGCGCTCGACCGAACCGCCGCTCCGGAAATCCTCGAGCGGCCCACGAGTCGTTGCGGGCACGGTGACCGGGAGGGCGCGGGAGCTGCCCGGATGTCGGGCTGCGGGCCCAACCATTGGGGGCCGAACCGTTGCGGACACGGACCGCGGCCGACTTGACAGTTGTGGACTGGACTCTGTGGAGGGACGGACCACCATGACCACCAGCACGAGTTCCCGAACCGACCTCTATGTGGAGGTTCTTCAGTTCTACGCCAGGCAGATGCAGTTACTCGACGGAGGCGCGTTCGAGGCCTACGCCGAGACCTTCACCGAGGACGGTGAGTTCCGGCACACGCCTGGCCGACCCGCCGCGGTGACCAGACCGGGGATCGTGCGGGACCTGCACGAGTTCAACCGGCGGTTCGACAATGATCCGGTCGTGCGGCGGCACTGGTTCAACATGATCGACCTGAACCCGACCGACGACGGAATGATCGAGTCCACCTTCTACACCCTTGTGGTGACGGTCCGGCCCGGAGCCAGGCCGGACATCGCACCGAGCTGCACGGTGCATGACCTGTTGTCCCGACAGAACGGCACGCTGCTGGTCCGGTCCCGTCGGGTGGAACACGACCAGCTGTTCACGCAGCCCGGTTGACCCGTGTCGGGGCGCGTCCAGGATCGGACGCGCCCCCGTTGTTGGTCAGACCCGTTGTGGCGCGCGCAGTTCGTCGACCATCGCGGTGCTGTGCCTGGCCGCGCGGAACTTCGGGTGGTCGATCACCTGACGCAGGAAGTCGGTGGTGGTGTGGATCCGGTCGCCGGATATCCGGAACTCCCCGAGCGCGCGCAGCATCCGCGCGATCGCCTGGTCCCGCGACGGTGCCCAGGCGACCACCTTGGCCAGCAGCGAGTCGTAGCTCGACGACACCTCCTGGCCGGCCTCCATGTGGGTGTCCACCCGGACGAAGGGCCCACCGGGCGGGGTGAACCCGGTCACCCGTCCCGGAGTGGGGGCGAAGTCGTCGAGCGGGTTCTCGGCGTTGACCCGGCACTCGATGGCCACCCCGCGCGGTTGGATATCCCGTTGGGTCAGGCCGAGCGGATACCCGGCGGCGATCTTGATCTGTTCCTGCACCAGGTCGATGCCGGTCACCATCTCGGTGACCGGATGCTCGACCTGGATCCGGCAGTTCACCTCCATGAAGTAGTAGCCGCCGTCCGGGCCGACCAGAAACTCGAAGGTGCCCGCACCGACGTAACCGGTGGCCAGTGCGGCCCGCACCGCAGACCGTCCCATCTGTTCGGTGAGCTCGGTCGACAGGCCCGGTGCCGGGGTCTCCTCGACCAGTTTCTGGTGGCGGCGCTGCACCGAACAGTCGCGTTCACCCAGATGGATCGCTCTGCCGTCGCCGTCACAGAGCACCTGGATCTCCACGTGTCGGGCCCGGCCGAGGTACTTCTCGACGTAGACCCTGCCGTCACCGAAGAGTAGTTGCGCGGTGGACCGAGCCTGCCGGTACGCCTCGACGAACCCGTTCCGGCCGTCGATCACCCGCATCCCCTGGCCGCCGCCGCCGGCAGCGGCCTTGACCATCACCGGGAAGCCGATCTGGTCGGCCAGGTCCAGCGCGTCGGTGGGGTCGAGCGGATCGAGGCTGCCAGGCAACAGCGGCAGCCCGGCGCGGGTCATCGCCGCCCGCGCCAGGGTCTTGTCACCCAGTCTGGCCATCACGTCGGCCGGCGGTCCGATGAGGACTATGCCCGCCGACTCGCAGGCGTGGGCGAAGTCGGGGTTCTCGGACAGGAAGCCGTAGCCGGGGTGCACAGCCTGCGCTCCGGTGGACCGGGCCGCCTCCAGGATCGCCGCCGCGTTGAGGTAACTGCGGCTCGGCGCGGCCGGGCCGATCTGTACGGCCTCGTCGGCGAGTCGGACAACCGCGGAGTCGTGGTCCTGGGTGGAGTGCACGGCCACGCTGCTGATGCCCAGCTCGCGGCAGGCCCGTGCGACCCGCACCGCGATCTCACCGCGGTTGGCGATCAGGACCTTACGAAACACGGGCTCCTCCTGCCAGCCGGATCGGGTCCAGCTCCCC
>DATCXL010000780.1:0-4859 GCA_036565825.1 Mycobacteriales bacterium | reverse complement strand
TGCCACTTGGCGTAGGCGTCCGGGAACGCGCTCACCTGGACGGTCTGCGCCGCCACGGTGACCGGCAGGTTCTGCCAGTTCGGGACCTGCACCAGAGCGTCGAAGAACTTTCCGGCCGCGTAGTGCGGGTCCGTGACCTGCGCAGGCGTACCCCACCCGGTGGACGGGCGCTGCTGGAACAGGCCCAGCGAGTCACGGTCGCCGTAGTTCAGGTTGAGCAGGTTGGACTCCTGTAGCGCCGTGGCCAGTGCGACGGTCACCGCGTGCGGGGGAAGCCCGCGTTCGACCGCGACCTTGGCGATCTCGGTGGCGTTCTGCACCTGGGCCGGTGACACACCTACCGGTACCGGTGGCGCCGGTGGCCTGGCCGGAGGTGCCTTCTTCACCGGCGGGGCCTTCTTCACCGGCGGGGCCTTCTTGGCCGGAGCCTTCTTGGGCGTCTGGGCCTTCTGTGGGGCCTTGTTGGCTGGTCCCTGCTCAGCCGGCGCGTTCTCGGTGGGAGTCTGGCCAGGCAGTAGCCCCGGAAGTCCTGACTGCCCCGGTACAGTCTGGCCCGGCACCTGGTCGACCTGTGAGCTGGCGGCCGGCGTACGGGCCGGTTGACCTGGGTCACCCCCGGCGGCGAGCATCGCGACGGGCACGGAGACCAGCAACATGGCGCCGGCCAGCAGGCCGACCAGCGCGGTGTGGCCACGCGGAATCCGCCGCCGTACTCCGGCTGGGACGATGCTAGCCAGCCGGACACCGGCCGAGCGCAGCGTCGGCGTCACCCTGGTGGTCATGAACCGCGACACGGCGTCGCGGACAGCGCGAAGCATCGGCACGGTGCCGTCCGGCAGTACGGCCAGGACCTTCCTGCCGACCACCCTGAGTACCGGTTCGAGCCTCCGGCCGACCGGCGCCAGCACCCGGTCACGGGCGATCCGCAGTGTCGGCAGCACCCGCGTGGTCGTCACCACGGTCAGCCGGCTTCCGGTCGCTCGCAGTGCGGCCCGCAGTGCGGGCAGCATCCGGATTCGCCAGACGCGTCGAAGCCGGCGCGTCACAGTTCTGGCCCGCGGCGTCACAGTTCTGGTACAAAGTGTGGCCAGCCTGTTACCGAGGGTCCGAGAACGGGAGCCGACCAATACCACAAGTGTGGCGAAGAATGTGAGCGTCGACTTCAGGGCTGTGTGTGTGCTCGCGCGCAGACGAGCGAGCCGTTCGAAGGCGTTGATAACTGTTACCTCATCTCGCGAGAGGGGTCACGGTCGATACGGCTCCGCCTTCGATTGGCAGCCCGACGACTCGACGGCACCGCCCAGGCCACAGAATGGCCAGGAAGGCAGGCTTTTCGATTGTCGTGTCGCCTGGCCATGGCACCTGACGGGGTTCGAACAATGTCACTCACCGCCCGTGAGAAATGAATCACGGTGTGTTGGTGATATGGGTCCCCATGGCGCTGGACATCGCCCAGACTAGGCCAACGGTTTGCTAAACCCGCCGCCTGGTCGAATAGTTCCCGAGCGAATGCCAGATGGTTCTGGGATTGTCGATGAGATTCTGTGTGCGGTCCTGTACGGAATGTCGAAAGGCAGGTGTAACAAATACCGGTATGTCGCGGCAGCCAACACGGAGCGGTCCGATATGGTGACACCGTGCTGCGCGAAAAAGATTTCGTCCGAACGCTTCACCGATCGACCCTCGGTGGTCGTGCCGGTACCGATGGTGGCCAGATTCGCCCGGGCCTCCGACAGGGACGTGCGTCGTGACAGGTCCCGGCCGGGTGGGCCCCGACCCTGCGAACCAGAGTCAGACCCCGGACCAGGCCTCCGACCAGACCCGGGAGCGGGCCCTCGATCTGACCATGGACGGGCCGGCGTTGACCGCCGCCCTGGTCGACGTTCCGTCCGTGTCCGGTGACGAGGCGCGACTGGCCGATCTGGTCGGCGACGCGTTGGCCGCGTTGGGTCGGCTGCGGGTGGAACGACACGGCAACACCGTGGTGGCCCGTACCGACCTCGGCCGCGCCGAACGGATACTGCTCGCCGGACATCTGGACACCGTGCCAATCGCCGGAAATGTGCCATCTTGGTGGGATGGCCCGTTGCTTCGGGGCTGCGGCACCTCGGACATGAAGTCCGGCGACGCGGTGATGTTGCGGATTGCCGCGACGGTGCCTGACCCCGTCTACGACCTGACCTTCGTGTTCTATGACTGCGAGGAGATCGAGGCCGAGCGCAACGGTCTGGGGCGGATCGCCGCCGACCTGCCCGACCGGTTGGCCGCCGACCTGGCGATCCTGCTCGAACCGACCAACGGCAACGTGGAGGCGGGCTGCCAGGGCACCCTGCGAGCGGTGGTGCGGCTGTCCGGGCGCAGGGCACACAGCGCCCGGTCCTGGCTTGGTGACAACGCCATTCACCGGGCCGCGCCGGTGTTGGCGCGACTGGCGGACTACCAGCCGCGGACCGTTGCCATCGACGGCTGCGAGTACCGGGAGGGGCTCAACGCGGTCGGGATCGTCGGCGGTGTCGCCGGCAACGTGATACCCGACGAGTGTCAGGTGACGGTGAACTTCCGGTTTGCCCCCGACCGCGACGCCCGGTCTGCCGAAGCCCACCTACGGGAGGTGTTCGACGGCTTCGAGGTGTCCATCCGGGACTGCGCCCCCGGTGCGCTGCCCGGACTGACCTCCCCGCCGGTACGGGCGTTCCTCGCCGCGGTGGGTACCCCGGCCGTGGCCAAGTACGGCTGGACCGATGTGGCACGGTTCGCTGAACTGGGTGTACCGGCGGTCAACTTCGGTCCTGGCGATCCCAACCTGGCGCACACCCGCGAGGAGCACGTCCGGGCCGATGCCGTGGTGGCCTGCGAACACGCGCTGGCCACCTTTCTGACCGGGTCCGGCTGATGTTTGGCAGCCGGTTGTTCGTGGATGGTCGCTACCGTTGTCGCCATGAGCTCCATCAACCCTGACCGGGACCGGCCCGACAGGCCTGGCCGAACTGATCAAACTGACCGGCCCGATCGGCAGAACCGTCCTGACCGGCCGGACCGTCCCGTCAAACCGGACCGTGCCGGCCGGCCTGACGGGGCGGGCGTGCCCGGTTCGGACCGCGCTTCCGAGGTGGACCGTGGACCTGGGCCGGAACGCCGGGGCGGCCCGGTGACGTTGCGCCGGGCACAGGTGGCCCGCGGGACCACCGACCAGCGCCTGCTCGACCGGCGGGGACCGTCGGACTGGGTACACACCGACCCGTGGCGGGTGCTGCGCATCCAGTCGGAGTTCGTTGAGGGTTTCGGGTTGTTGGCCGAACTGCCGCGCGCGGTCAGTGTGTTCGGCAGTGCTCGCACCCAACCCGACGAACCGGACTACGCGACCGGGCGTGCGCTGGGCGCGGCTCTGGCCGAGGCCGGGTTCGCCGTGGTCACCGGTGGTGGTCCCGGCACGATGGAGGCGGTCAACCGGGGAGCCCAGGAGTCCGGCGGGCTGAGCATCGGGCTGGGTATCGAGTTGCCGTTCGAACAACGGCTCAACGACTGGGTGGACCTGGGGATCCACTTCCGGTACTTCTTCGCCCGCAAGACGATGTTCGTCAAGTACGCGCAGGCGTTCGTCATCCTGCCCGGTGGCTTCGGCACGCTCGACGAGATGTTCGAGGCACTGACCCTGGTACAGACCGGCAAGGTGACCAGGTTCCCGGTGATCCTGCTTGGCCGCCGGTACTGGTCTGGCCTGGTCGACTGGCTCCGGGACGCGGCGCTGGCCGGCGGGAAGATCACCCAGCGGGAACTGGACCTGCTCACCGTGACCGACGACGTGGCCGAGGCGGTACGGGTCATCGCGACCGCTGCCGCCGAACGGGACGAGGAACTGGCCGAGGCGGACAAGGAGCGCTTCATGGGCTACGCCGGGGTCCGTCGACAGAACGGCGTCTGACCGATGCCCGCCGGCGCCGAGACCAACCAGGCCGAGTCCGATCACGCCGCCAGCGTGAGGGGTTGACGAGTGACGAGTGAGAGTGACGGTTGAGGGGTTGAGGGGGGTGTGGGGTGGAGCGAAGCTCCCCCCACGAAGGGCAGCACAGCACGCCGGCCTCTGGACCGCGGGCTCCGGAGCCGGGGCTTGGCCCCGGCGAGGGCTGGGACCAAACCCGGAGGGGGTGGAGCGAAGCTCCCCCCACGAACGGCAGCACAGGGCGTCGGCCCGTGACAGCGGGCTCCGGAGCTGGGGCTTCGCCCCAGAGAGGGCCTGGAATCCTCTCTACGAGCGGACCAGGACCCGCTGGGCGGTGCTGGTGTCGCCGCTCCGGTGGGCGAGGACCACGGCGGTGTCGCCGTCGGAGACCTTCGCGGTGGTGGCGCCCTTCTGGTTGATTCGGACCACGGTGTCCGAGGTGATGCGGTAGGTCGCGGTGAAACCGTCGTCACTGCGTACCGTGATCGACGACGCCGACACATCGGTGACCTTCCCACGCTGCACGTCCACGGTGGTGGGGGCGCCGTTCCTGCCGCTGACCACCATCTCGCCGTGCATCACCCGCCTGCCCGGTAGGCCTCCGGCGAGCGGGCGGGCCTTTCTGCCGTGCCCACCCCTGACCTGGCTGTCGCCCGGTTCACCGGGGGAGTCGGACGCGCCGAACCTGACGGTGGGGGAGGAGGTTGCGGTCGGCGACGGTGACGGATCGGCGGCGTAGGCGATGCCGACACCGGTGGCGGCCGCGGCAAGCACCCCGGCGGCGGCCCATCCGGCGACGCGGGTGACGGGATGACGACTGCTCATCGTGGTACTCCTTCGGATCGGGTCGGGCACCACCCTGCCCGTCGCGGGTACCGGGGCTGTCCACCTCGTGTTCGGATCTGGTAAGTCGCCGCTG
>DATCXL010000771.1:0-4656 GCA_036565825.1 Mycobacteriales bacterium | reverse complement strand
GCCACCGGCTGCCGAGCCGGCGCGGGGCGTCGGGCCGCCCTCGTCCTGGGTAGCAGAGCACTCATCGCAACGATCCAGACCATGGCGGCGAACCGGCCGATCGGAACCAGCGGTACCGCCGCGGCCGTCAGCATGGTGAGGCTTGACAGCACCGCGATGGCGGCGATCACGAAACCGACCACGGACAGCCATCGGGGTAGCCGACCCAGGAACCACGACGTGATGGCGATCCCGAACACCAGCAGGCCGAGCGTGACGGTGTGCGCCGGCCCTCCGGTCAGGAACATCAGGTAGGCCAGCGCGTGCACCAGCACCGGTTGGTCGGTGACGGTCGGCAGGGAGAGTACCGACCGGATCAGTGCGCTGATCGCCAGGAACACCGACGCGACGATGCCGCTGACCCCGGCGATCGTGGGCCCGGGCGCGTTCGGCGCCAGGTAGTCCAGCCTGGACAGGGCGACGGCACTGAACAGGGCAAGCCAGACCGCGGACAGGAACAGCAGGAAGCCGTCGACCTGCGAGGCGAGGTGGCTGGCCGAGTAGTAGTGCCCGACGACCTCTGGGCTGGAGAACGGCGAGGGCACGCTTCCAGAACCAAGAGCCGGCCCGACGACCAGAGCCGCGACGAACAGGACCGTGCACGCGATCGCCGGCATGGCAAGCGGCGGCCCGGGATGCCTGGGTCCCCTGGCGTTGGCCTGCGGTGGAGTGTCCATGGTCAGCGTCCCCTCTTGACCACCCAAAGACTTAGAAAGCGAAGCCTTCGATATCTAAGCTTGCCGCCTTCTAAGCTAGCCGTCATGGGTCCCCCTGACAAGGCGCCGATCGGACTGGTGGTCGTGCGCGCGGCCAAGACGCTCAACCGCGCCTTCGAACAGGCACTCGCCGAAGCCGGCGGTTCACAGGCGATGTGGTTGACCCTCCTCGGGCTGAAGGTCCGCCCCGGCAGCACCCAGCGCCAACTCGCCGAGGACCTGGGCATCCGGGAGGCAACGATGACCCACCACCTCAACGGGATGGAACGGGCAGGTCTGGTCACCCGACGGCGCGACCCCGACAACCGGCGGGTTCACCAGATCGTCGTCACCGACGAGGGCGAGGCCCTCTTCCACCGCCTACGCAAGGCCGCCGTCGCGTTCGACCAGCGCCTGCGGTCGGACATTCCCGAGGAGCGGATCGACGACCTGGCCGAGACCCTGCGCTGGCTCGCCGACAACGCGGGCACACTGTTGCGAACGCTCGACGCCTGAGAGTTCCTGACCCGATGGCCTTCGGTCAGAGAACCGGCTGGGCCGGCGAGCCGGACAGTCATCGTGTCAGGAGTTCTAGGATCGACCCGGTAAGCCGACCATCGGCAACGACTGCTACCACCTGACACCATTCGACCCCCGTCGCGGCCAGGCCGCTGGTCGCCCTACCCCGCGGCCGGGCCCACGCCGCCCGTATCCGCACCGGCCGGACGCCGCACACACATGACATCAGAGCCCCGCCCCCACCCCGACACGCACCCGTCCCGGCCGGGCAACCCGACGGCCGGCACACACACCTTCCAGGTCGACCTGCGTGGTCTGGTGGACCTGCTCTCCCACCACCTGTACTCCAGCCCCCGCGTCTACCTGCGGGAACTGTTACAGAACGCGGTGGACGCGGTCACCGCGCGGCAGTCGCACCAGCCGGACGCACCGGCCGACATCCGGGTGCACGTCGCGGACGGCGGTGTGCTCCGGGTCGACGACACCGGCATCGGCCTGACCGTCGCCGACGTTCACAACCTGCTGGCCACCATCGGTAGAAGCTCCAAACGGGACGGTCTGGAGTCGGCCCGGCGCGAGTTCCTCGGCCAGTTCGGTATCGGGTTGCTGGCCTGCTTCGTGGTCACCGACGAGGTGCTGGTGGTGTCCAGGTCCGCCCTGCACCCGGCCGAACCACCGGTCGAGTGGCGGGCACACGCCGACGGTTCCTACACGGTCCGCACCCTGGCCGACGACGAACGGCCCGAACCTGGCACCAGCGTCACACTGACCGCCCGACACGGATCGGAACAGTGGTTGGAGTATGGGCGGGTGGTGGAACTGGCCCGTGACTTCGGCACCCTGCTGCCGTACCAGATCACCGTGACCGCGCCGAAGCGTGAACCTGTACCGGTCACAGACACCCCGCCGGTGTGGGCCAGGCCCCACCGCGGCCCGGCCGAACGCCGAGCCGCCCTGGTCGAAAAATGCGTGGCCTGGTTCGGGTTCACCCCGCTCGACGTGATCGACCTCGACGTTCCACTGGCCGGCGTGCGCGGCGTCGGCTACGTGCTGCCGGTGGAGACCAGCCCGGCCCAGCGGGCCCGGCACCGGGTCCACCTCAAGGGGATGCTGCTCACCGACCGGGCCGACGGCCTGCTGCCGGACTGGGCGTTCTTCGTCCGGTGCGTGATCGACACCGACAGCCTGCGGCCCACCGCGTCGCGGGAGAACCTGTACGACGACGAGATGCTCGCCACCGTCCGCGAGGCGCTCGGTGGACAGGTCCGTGAATGGCTGGTGCGGATGGCCGCCGGTGAACCGGACCGGCTCAACCGGTTCCTCACCGTGCACCACCTCGCAGTCAAGGCGCTTGCCCTGCACGACGCCGACATGCTGCGCATCATGCTGCCGTGGCTGCCGTTCGAAACCACCGACGGGCGGGTCAGCCTGGACCAGTTCGCCCGCAGCCACCAGGTCGTCCACCTGACCCGCACGGTTGAGGAGTTCCGCCAGGTCGCGCCGATCGCCGCCGCCGCCGGGCTCGGTGTCGTCAACGGCGGTTACACCTACGACGCCGAACTGGTCGATCTGCTGCCGAGTGTCCTGCCCGCAACCGTGGTGTCCGAACTGGACTCCGAGGCGATCACGGCGTATCTGGGGGTGGTCGACTCCGACGAGGAACTGTCCCTCGGCGGATTCCTCGCCACCGCCCGCGCCCGGCTGGACCCGCTGGGCTGTGACGTGGTGCTGCGGGCGTTCCATCCGATCTCACTGCCGGCGCTGCACCTGGACGACCGGGAGGCCCGGCACGAACGGGAGCGTGACGCGGTCCAGGCCGAGGCCGACCAGTTGTGGGCCGGCATTCTCGGTGCGCTGCGCGGATCCGGCCCGCGCGCCCGACTGGTGCTCAACCACCTCAACCCACTGATCCGCCGGATCGCGGCCATGCCCGACGCCGAACTGGCCGGTCTGGCCGTCGAGTCGGTCTACGGTCAGGCCCTGCTGATGAGTAACCGACCGTTGCGTCCGAACGACACCGCACTGCTCAACCGCGCATTCCTCGGCCTGCTGGAGTGGGCGACGCGATCGAATCCCGCGGAGGACCGCTGATGGCGACTGATCCGACGACCGGCGCGGACCCGGGAAACCTCGGTCCCGACGAGGTGTACCAGTTACTGCGGCAGAACAACACCATGCCGCACGGCCGGGCGCGGATCGTCCGCGCCGAGGAACTGACCGAGCTGGCCGGTCGGACCGGTGATGGCGGGATTCTCGTCATCGCGCTCCAGGAACTGGTCCGCGCCTACAACAACGGTGGCGAACAGCACAAGATCCTGGTGCCGTTCGCCCGCGTGCTGCACATGTGGGACACCCGGCCGTCTGACTTCGGTGAGGGGAACATCCACCGGCTGCACTGGCAGTTCAAGTGGGCCACCAGTGGCATGATCGTCGACCCGCGGGTTCCGTTGGCCACCATCGAGGAGTGGCTCGGTGAGATGGAAACCCGCTACCAGCTCGGCGGTTACGGCACCCGGGCGGTGCGCCAGGCCGAGTTCGAGATCGCCCGTCACATCGGTGACTCGGAACGGGCCCGGGTCGCCTTCGACCGGTGGCTGGCCAGTGACCGGGACGAGATGAGCGACTGCGAGGCGTGTGAGCGCCGCGCCCAGGGTGACTGGCGGGCCGAACAGGGCGCCGATTCGGCGGCGATCGCGTTCTGGACGCCGGTACTCGACGGTGAACTGAGCTGTGAGTCCGAACCGCACATCACGCTGTCCCGGTCGCTGCTGCCGCTGTTGCGCCTGGGCCGCGCCGAACAGGCGCGGGCCAACCACCTGCGCGGCTACCGGATGGCCCGCGGGGTCCCCGACCTTCGCGGCGCGGTCGGCCGGCACATCGAGTTCTGCGCGCTGTCGGGTAACGAGGCACGTGGTCTGGAGATCATGGCCGACCATGCCTCCTGGTTCGACGTGGAGGCGATGGTCACCGACCAACTCGAATTCCTCTGCGGCTGCGCGGTGTTGCTGCGCCGGGTGCGCGCGTTGGGCCACGGTGACCAGGTGGTGGCCGGTCCGGCCGGTCGCACGTGGACGGTGGCGACGCTGCGGGCACGGGTCGAACGCGACCTGTCCGGGCTGGCCGACCGTTTCGACCAACGTAACGGCACCGACGCGGTCGGGCGGCAGATGCGTGCCGACCTGGAACGGGCGCCGCTGGTGGACTGGCTGCCGCTGGGACTGCGGGTCTCGCCCGCCGTCGGGGTCACCCCGGTGGGCGGGATGGGCAACGGGGTCGGCGGCGGAGTCGATGGCCGAAATGACGGCCGGGCTGACATCGGCCGGGCCAGCGCCGGCACCGGGCCGGAGGACACGCAGGCTGCTCTGGCCGGGTTGGTGGCGAACGCACGTGAGCTGGCCCGGAA
>DATCXL010000760.1:0-5929 GCA_036565825.1 Mycobacteriales bacterium | reverse complement strand
TCCGAACACGACAGTCCAGCCGGGCCAGCCTGTTCGACAGAACCAACGGTGGACAGTTCACGCAGCGCCGCGCCCGGCGACCTGCGCGGCAACGATGGTCTCAACTCACCCACTGGCAACCTCTGGTTGGACTCGGTTCGGACTGTCAACGACGGTCGGCGCGCGGTCAGGCGACCGGGCAACGCGGCGCCGGACAGCCCGGCGGGTCGTCGTCCTCGAACCGACCGCCCACCAGGTCCGCCAGGTCCGCCAGCAGGTCGCGCGTGCCCACACCGTCCGGCTTCGGTTCGCCGGTCTGCCCCTGCTGGTCTGTCCCGACCCGCTCGTCGGTGTCGCGCGACGCGGCGGCGCGCCGGTACTCGTCACCGGCCAGAAATCCGAGCTGTTCGTCGTCAAACACGCCGATCCCCTTTCGTCGTATTCGATTCGCCGCCGCGAGCCGAAGCCAGCGGAGGCGAGCGATCCAACAGAAGCGTCGGCCCGACCGAGCACACCCGACCAAGCCCCCACACGGGTCACTCCGGATCGCTCACCGACACCGGCACACCGCCGAGGTGCGGCGGCGTCACACCGCCACCGCGCCGGAGGTCATCGGGGCCCACCGCACACCATCCCTCGCCGGACGGTGGCGGCTCTGGGCCGTCAGCCGCACAGGGCGCCCCTCGGCGGGATACCTGTAACAACGGCATACCTGTAACAACTCGACTCCGGCGACCACTACCTGGTGACGGCACCGACAACGAGCAGGTTGGAGTGCGATGGAGGGTGGAGAACACGCGCGGTTCACCCAGATGTACGAGCGGTTCTACCCGCGGGTGCTGGGCTATGCGGCGCGCCGGGTCGCCCTGGACCAGGCCCGCGAGGTTGCCGACGAGACCTTCCTGGTCGCGTGGCGAAAGCTGTCCGACATCCCGGAGGCGGCGGTGTTGCCGTGGCTGCTGGTGGTCGCGCGGCACACCATCGTCGACCAGGTCCGTCGTGGCCGGCGGCAGGACGCCCTGGCCCTGGAACTGACCCGTTGTGTCGAGAAGGTGAACCAACCGGAACGCCGACGAGAAGGCGTCACCGCGCCCCTCGGTGCCGCCATCCGAAGCGGAAAGGAGCAGTGATGAACAGGAACACCAGATCCGCGCTTGACCGAATGGCAGCGCAACGTTTCCCCTCGGACGACGCCCTGGGGGACACCGACGAGATGTCGCCACGGCTTCTCAACGAACTTCGGGACACCTCTCCCCGGCCCGTGGCCTCCGCGCCCACCCGGCGGCCGGTCCGTCGGCGGGTGCTGGTCGCCGCCGGGATCGTCGCGGTCGCCGCCGTCGGCTCCATCGTGGTGGTGCCGCACCTGAACGAGCCCACCGCCTTCGCGGAAACCGCACCGGCGTTGCAGTACCTGCCCGGCGCGCCGAAGGGGACCGCCAGGGACCTGCTCACCGAGTTGGCGGCCCGGGCCCAGGCCCAGCCGCCCGCTCCGGGATCCGGGCCCTACCACTACGTCCACACCCGAAGCTGGTCGTTGGGCACAGGTATGACCACCGAGATGAAACTCCTCTGGTGGCGCATAGAAAAGACCGAGCGCGAGCAGTGGAGCGGCAGCGACGGCTCGGGACGCATACTGGTGAGGGGCGAGAGGCCGGAAATGTCATTCGACAAGAACCTCAGGCCGGGAGAATTGGATGGCAGCATTCTCGCCGGCAGCCCCGAGGCCCTTCAAGCCAAGCTCGCCGCGCAGAACCCCAGGCGGACCGCCGCCGGTTGGTTCAACATGTGGAACACGCAGGTTGTCTCACCCGAGTTGCAGAGTGCGTTACTGCGCAACCTCGCCGCCCAACCCGGGCTGACGGTGCCGGGCATGACCACCGACCGGGCCGGTAGGGAGGGGATCGCGTTCAGCGCCGTGGACAGCGACGAAACACCAGTCATGCGATATGTCATGGTGCTCGATCCCAACACCGGCATGTTGCTCGACTTCGAGAAGATCGCCCTGGAGAATTTCGAGGACATCCCCATGAAGACGCCGGCGACCACCGGATACACGGTGTGGCTCGGCACGGGCTACACCGCCAGCACCACGGAACGCCCCTGATCTCGGGCTTCCACGGCGGTCGGTAGGAAGAGGCGCGTCCGACCTGCGATGACAGGGCCGCACAAGGGTCCTGTCATCGCAGGTCAGAGGCATGTCAGTCGCCGAGGATGGCGTGTTCTACCTCGGCTGCGGCGTGGGTGTGGCCGCGGGCGTTGGGGTGGACGAAGCCGAACCGGAACGGGATGACGCTGGTGAGGATGCCGTCGGCCCAGTTGTTGCTGGCACGGTCGCAGACACTGTGACCCTGGCTCAGGCCGTACAGGTCGACGTAGGTGTCGCCGTGGGCGGCGGCTTCCTGCTGGATCACGGCGTTGAGGGGTTCGAGCAGGTCGGTGCGGGCCCAGTCCAGGTCACCGAAGGTCATCGTGGAGAACTCGCGCAGGTCGCCGTAGGTGCAGCCGGTGCTGTCCTCGGGGACCAGATGCGGGTAGCCGACGGTGATGACCCGGGCGTGTGGGGCCCTGGAATGGATCGCGCTGAGCATCTGGTCGTAGTCATCACGGACCTGGGCGAGCCGCGCGGGAATGCTGGCGGCGAACTCGTCCCTGCATGGCGTCCCGGTGTTGCCGGTGCCGCCGCCCAGTTCGAGGCAGCGGAACAGGATCGGGCCGAACCCGAGGGAGTTACCGCCCACCCCCACGGTGATCAGGTCGGTGTCCGGGGACACCGCCTCAAGCTGCGGCCGCACCGGCTGGAACGGGGCGCCCGGGTCGCTGCCGTCGGGTGGGAGTGGGCGGCCGATCGGCGTCTGCTCCGTGTCGGTCACGTTGCGGATGGTGGCCGCGCCGCAACTGACGTTGTGCAGATGGACCAGCGAACCCAGGTCGCGGCGTACCACCTCCGGATAGGACCCGACGGTGCGCGCGCAGCCGTCCCGCGGCGGTGCGTCGACCTCGTCACCGGTGGCCTCGATGACCCCGGCGGTGTAGGAGTCGCCCAGTGCGACCCACTCCATCGACTGCCGTGGCGCGACGGTCGGCGCCGCCGACGCCAGAGCCGGGGTGACCACCCCTACCGCGAGCGCGGCGACCGAACCCGCCACGACCAGTCGAACACCGAAGCCACCCATGGTTCCTCCTCAGGGGCAGGGAAAAGGCCGACGCGGGAACCACGACGACCCTCTCCTGATGTCGGAACCTTCAGTGATCAACTCATTCGCTCGACCGAGTGAACGAACCCACACTGATCTTGGTCCACCTAGCTCCGGCCCGACCAGGGTGACCGGCTCGGCGCCCAATCCCAATCCAGTCACTTCGGTGGACCAGATCAGGATTCGTGCTGGTGGAGGCTGTGAAAGGCTGCTCGATGTTACGCCGTCAGACCGCCGGATCGAGGTGGAGATCCGGGCTCCGTTCCTGTCCATCCGTACCAATGATGTCCTGTCGCTGTTTCCACGGCGCAAGCGCACCGCCGGACCCTTCCTCCATCAAACCCGGGGCACCTCAGTGGCTCATCCTGCTGCCTTTCTGGATCAGCCTCGGCTGGACGACTCCTGGTGGTTTCAAAATCCGATGGCTTCGCGGAGCAGCAGGACGGTTCCACGTCCGGGGTGGGGTTCTGCGTTGAGGATGAGAAGGCGGTTGATGGCGCTGGGCTGCCCGTAGGCCACCTGGGCGCGGGCGCTTTCCAGCGGAAGGGCGTGCTCTTCGACGCGGCGCAGGGCGGTGCTCAGGTCGGGTACCACCTTCTGCGCCCCGACGATCCAGATCGCGCGGGCGGCGCCGCCGGCGTAGGCGGGTAGTTGGCTTCCGCTGGCCGAGGCGGCCACGAGGGAGCCGGTTTCGGTGACCGCGGCGACGCTGCCCACCGCGACGTCGGGGCTGGCGATCAGCCGCCGGATCTCGTCGCCTTCGGTGACGCGGTCCATGGCCAGGGCGCGTGGCCTGACGGCCTGGTACCGCCCGCTGGTGTTGATGTCCTCATCAATGCCGGACAGGCGGAGGGTCTCGCTGGCCCCGGTGAACACGCTGGCGCCCTCGGGTATCAGCTCTTTGATGCGGGTACGCGCGGCGGCGGCGTCGTCGAGGATTTCGACGGTGAATCCGTGTGCCGTCAGCGCGGTGGCCGCCCGCTCCAGGCGCTGCGCGGGCGCCGGGTCGGCGAACGATGTTGCCGGGATCGGGGTCGTCATGGTTCCTCCTGGGCTGGTCGTTGGTGTGGCGGGTCGTGGGGCGCGATTGGTGCGGATCAGCGTTGCCCGGTCCGCGGCGCGGTGACGGTGGCGTCGGGTGTCAGCCCAAAGCTCCTTCCGCCGCAGGCGTGTTCCCGGCCGGCGGGTTGGCGGGCGCCCCCGCCGCGCGGGGCGCCGAGCCCGCCAGCGGAGTGGTGTCGAGGTATCTGACCTCGTGGACCGCTCGGTGAACTTCCGGCCGTCGCCGGTGCGCCGGTAGCGGTCGTGGTAGATGGCGTGGTTCAGCCCCTGGCGGCCGTCGCGGGCGCGGAAGCGTCCACGCCGGCGGCGCGGCCGAGAGTGGTCAGGGTGCCGGCCAGGCGCGATCGCGGGGCGGAGAAGCGGGTCATGATGTCACTGAGCTTCCTGCTCGCTGGATGATGTGTTCGTCTCGCCAGTTCGACAACACAACCCCCCGGGATGTGAGGCGACGCGCCGACCTCACATTCCGGTGCGCCGTCTTGTCGAACTGGCGAGGGACAGATGCGACCGAGGGAGGCCGGCAACACCATGACCACCCGATCCGGGCCAGGAGGTGGCGGGACCGATCCGGGCCTGCGCGTGATCATGAGCGAGCGCCGTCGGCTGATGAACCTCACGTACCGGCTCCTTGGCTCCCTGGCTGAGGCTGAGGATGCTGTCCAGGAGACCTATGCCCGCTGGTACGCCATGTCCCGGCAGCAGCAGGACGCCATCGCATCCCCCGGCGCCTGGCTGAGCACGGTCGCCAGCCGCATCTGCCTCAATCTGCTCGGCTCGGCACGGGCCCGGCGAGAGACCTACGTGGGCGAATGGATCCCCGAGCCGCTGCCCGAACGTACGGAGTGGATCACCGGGCGGCCGGGCGGCACCACCATCGACCCGGCCGACCGGGTCACCCTGGATGAGTCGGTCAACATGGCCTTCCTCGTCGTGCTCGAATCGATGACCCCGGCCGAGCGCGTCGCGTTCGTCCTGCACGACGTCTTCCGCTACTCCTTCGCCGAGGTTGCCGAGATCGTCGGCCGTACCCCGGCGGCGTGCCGCCAGCTTGCCTCCTCGGCCCGCCGGCGCATCCGCGCCTCGCAGGCTCCCGCGAGTCCGACAGCCCGGCAGGCCGGCATCGTCAGGGCCTTCAAGCAGGCATGGGAAGCCAAGGACATCGATGCCCTGATCGGCCTGCTCGACCCCGACGCCACGGCGATCGCCGACGGCGGCGGCCTCGCCATCACCTTCATGCGCCCCATCGAAGGCGGCGAGCAGATCGCGCGCGCCTGGGTCGAAATCGTCAATCATGCGCTCAGCAACATGACGTTGCTGGAACGCACGGTCAACGGTCAGCCCGGTCTGGTGGCTCAGCAGGACGGCGTCACCGTGACGGTGTTCGCGTTCGACGTCGCAGGCGACCGAATCAAACACATCTGGGCAGTACGCAACCCCGAGAAACTTCGGCCCTGGACGACCGGCTGACGCGCGTCCGCATCCCATCGGGTCCGCTCAGCGCCGCCGGAGTCATCGGTGCGGTTACACGACGCGGTGAACACCGGCCTGGTCGAGAAGTGGTCACCGCGGCAGGTAGCGCGCCGCATGTGGAGTGGCTCCCCTGGCGCGACGGCGCGGGCGGTGGAGCGGGCGGTAGTGCGGCCCACCTGCCGCGACACCGCCCGACCGGTACCGCGTGCGACGGGGGTTGCCCG
>DATCXL010000752.1:0-6200 GCA_036565825.1 Mycobacteriales bacterium | reverse complement strand
CTGGCCAGGAACTCCCCGGTTCGGGCCGCCTCGGCTGACCCGGACGGGGTCAGGATCCGGCTGTCCCCGGCGAGGGTGAAGGTGCTCGGCGTGGTCCGCATCGAGACCGGGACGGGAACGACGCGTGGCGCGGGTAGGGCCGCGTGCGGGGATGTCGGGGACCCCGGCGAGGTCGGCAGCAACGGAGCGGCTGACGGCGAAGCCGTCGAACCCTCCTGCCCGCGAATGGTCTGGCTGCACGACACCGCACCCAGCGCGCACACCAGCACGGCTGGTACAGCGACCAACCGCCACCGGCGCATCGTGTGCCCAACTCCCGATCGGTACCGGTTGGCCATGAACTCCCAGACTCCTACCCGTTGCTACCCGCCTCTGCCAGTGTGCGGTAGTCGGCCGACTGTCCGCCACCGGCCCCGGCCATGCTCGGGGCACCCGACCTGATCACCCGAAGGTCCGTACGGGCAGAGCGATGACGTCGCGCCCCAACTCTCGGGTTGTCAGGCCGATCCGGTGGCGGTGGGTGGGGGCTGTCCTACCGTCCGCCACCAACGTCGAGGATCGCGCCGGTGACGTAGGACGCCTGGTCACCGAGCAACCACACGACCGCCTCGGCTATCTCGTCGGGCTGGCCGGGACGCCGCATCGGCACGGTGGCCGCCAGCCGGTGCACCCTGCCAGGTTCCCCACCGGCGGCATGGATGTCGGTGTCGACCAGACCCGGACGCACCGCGTTGACCCGGATGCCCTGGGTGGCGACCTCTCCGGCCAACCCGACGGTCAGCGTGTCCACCGCCGCCTTGGAGGCCGCGTAGTCGACGTACTCGCCGGGCGAACCCCACACCGCCGCCCGGGAGGAGACGTTCACGATGGCACCGCCGGCACCGCCCCTGGCGGTGGACATCCGGCGCACCGCCTCCCGCGCACACAGGAAGGAACCCAGCACGTTGACCGCGAACATCCGCTCGATCCGGGCCGCGTCCAGATCCTCGACGCGTGCCTGCCGGTCCACGATCGCGGCGTTGTTCACGAGCCCGCGCAGTGGACCAAGTTCGGCAGCCGTGGTGAACAGTCGCAGCACATCCGGTTCACTCGACACGTCCGTCTGGACGGCGACCGCACCCACGCCCGCCGCCTCACAGTCGGCGACCACGCCGGCCGCGGCATCGGCCCGTTCCCGGTATCCCACACACACGTCGTACCCGCGCAGGGAGGCAAGGCGCGCGGTGGCCGCCCCGATCCCGCGACTGCCGCCGGTAATGATCATGACTCCGTCCACGGCGGACCAGTATGCCGAACTCCGCGACCAACCGCTGACGCGCTGATGCTTCGTTGCCAGGTGAGCGCCTGGCGAACGGATGGTCGCACCCACAACCTCGGGGCCCCGGTACAGCCCGCAGGCTGGGCCCCAACCGGAAGCCGGCCGGAATCCAGCCGTGGCCAACAGCGATCAGCCAACGAAACGGGCCAACACCGTGACCAGCGCCTCCTGTGCCTTACCCAGCGGCCTACTCCGCAGGCTCAGTTGCAACGTGTGCACCGAGCCGTCGTGCATCCGCAGCGCGTAGCCGAGTGGCACCTTGCGTTTCAGTGTTGCCTGGGCGATCTCCTCGTAGGGTAGCCACCGGTTTCCCGCCGCCAGCGCCGCCACCGGCCTGCTGGCCAGCAGGGTGCGCAGCCGCTGTTCGCTGGTGGAGATCCGGCCGCCGGGGACGAGCACCAACCCCTCATCGAGGATGAGCAGGTCATGACGCTGCCCGTCGAACCTGACCCCGCCCATCGCGGCGACCAGTTCGGCGCGTTCGGCCGTGGCCCGGGTCATGGCCGTCACCGCCGCGGACTCGTCCACCCCCATCCGGGCCAGCGCGGCGCGCAGGGTGTAGACCGCCGAGGGATCAGCCAGTGCCGCGCTGATCACCTGGTCGAAACGGATCGGGCGGCCGTCCGGGCTGACCAGCGACACCGGTCCGGTCCAGGAGTGCTGCCACCGGCCTACCCGGCCGCGCACCGTGGCGAGCTGGATGGCCTGGTCAAGATGCTCGGCGACGGCAATCGCCCCTGCCTGCCGCTGCTGCGGGTCGGCCCAGTTGACCTGGCCCACGCCGGAGGCCACCTCACCCAACCGGCCGGCAGCGAGCAGGTCGAACACCACCGTCAGGCCGGCGCGGTCCAGTCCTGTGATCCGAGCCGCAGCCCGGTACAGGGTGTCGGCCCCCTCCTGGTAGACACCGCCCACGGCCGCGGCGGTGAACTCCGGCCACGGCACCACCTGCCGACCGCCCACCTCGAGCGCCGACGCCTCGACCTCGCGACACACGCCTGGCAGGTCCAGGACCAGGAACGCGGCCGGACGGTGGTCCGGGTTGGCCGGCAGGTCTGGTTCCCCGGCGATCGCGGCGAGCCGGTCGGCCAGCGCCGGGTGCGAGTCCCACCTGGACGTTTTGTCGGTGGGCGTCGAGGAGCGCAGTTGGGCCAGTTCCCCCGCCCGGCCGGCGAGCAGTTCGCTGAACCCGGCGAACAGGTCGGCCGGGAGGTACCCGCGCTGGTAGCCGGCCATCACGTAGTTGGCCAGGAAGAACTCCCAGGCCGCATCGAGCACGTGCACCTCACGCAGCGCCGAGGCGGTGGCGGCCCGGCCGGCGATCCTGGTGGCGGCCCGGTCGGCCTCCAGCTCCTGACGTCGACTGACCGCGCTGCTGACCAGCATGTACAGCCACAGATAACCACGGAAGAGGTAGCCAACGAACGACTTGTGGCCGATGTTCTGTGCGGTCCGGATGATGGTCACCCGACCCTTGTAGGTGATCTCGCCGAGTCGGGTATGGCTGTGGGAGTAGTGGCCGAGCTCGTGCGCGAGCACCGCGCGCAGTTGGTCCACGTCGAAGGCCACCAGCAGCGGCACCCCGACATACATCCGCCGGACACCGGCCTTGAGCCCCAGCCATCGGGTGTCCTCGCCGACCGCGGCGTTGACCTGCGGGATCAGGCGGATCTCGTCGGGCGCCCGGGTATCCACCTGGGCGGCCAACTGCCGGACGATGTGGAACAGTTCCGGTGCCTGGTGCTCGACCAACCGCACTCCGTCGGGTGACTCTTCCCGTCGGCGGAACACCTGCCACAGGGCCCGGCCGATCCCGATCGCCACCAGCACAGCCACCACGAGTAACTTGACCCCGACACCGTGGCCGACCAGGACGGCGAGGGCGAGTAGTCCGACCACGACCCCGGCCGCGAACACGAAGAAGCCGGCGAGGAGCATCACCGCCAGCAGAGCACGCATCGTTATCACCGGTGCACTATGCCCGGTGTTGATCATCTACGTGGGTCATGTCGCAAAACTGCCACCCATGCGATACCGGTCCGGCCGTGAGCGGGATGGGGCTGACGGTCGCATGGGGCGGTCAGCGTCGGTGGTCGGCCGACCCGGGTGGCCCGACGGAGTCCGGCCGAGGACATCGACGCGCTCACATGATCTTCGAGAACCGCGGTGTCGGGGTGATGATCATTTCGACGGCCTGATCTCCACCGATGCGACAGACCACATCGAAAACCGCCTTCGGGCACATCGCCGGGTGTATCGCCGGAAACACCTCCGAGTACCTCTCCGGTCGGGCGGCGGAACCTCACCAAAGCCTGGCGCGACTGTCGGTGCCACGCTTTACTGTGACCTCTGACACAAGGGGGTCCAGATGATTTGTTCCCAGTGCGGTGGTCAAAATCCGGTCGATGCCGCATTCTGCGGCGACTGCGGAAAGCAGTTAACCAACGGTCCTTTGACCGCGACCGGACCGGCACCCGGGGACGGCCAGCCGGCGCGGACACCAACGCCCGGCCCGACGCCCAACCCGACACCCGACCCGACATCCCGCCCGACAGCCGTCATGGCAGGGGTCCCGACAGGCACGGCAGCAAGCACCGCGACAGATGCCGCGTCCGTCGGTGCCGGCAGCGAACCGACGCGCTATCTGTGCGCCGCGGTTCAGATGGACGAGGGTCTCGCCGAGCTGTTGATCAACGGAATCCTGCGGCAGGAACACCGCAGCGTCGCGGCGTCTCCAGACCTCGACCTGGCCACCGTGTTCAAGCACGCGATCTCCGCGAGCAGCCGCCGGAGGACGCGGGACGCGCTGCTGTTCGTACTCTTCGCTCTGGCCATCGTCCTGCTGGTCTTTGTTCAATCGCTCTTATCCGTCCTGGTGTGCTATCTCCTTGCCGTGGTGCTGGTTGTCGGCGAACAACTGCACACCCGGCACGAGGTACTGGCCGGCACCCTGAGTCGGGACACCTTCCGTCCGGCCGAGGCGCCGGACCCACCCGCCCAGCTACTGCCGGCACTCCGACGGGTCGCCTCACACGGCACCGGCAATGTCACCGTCTACAGTGGGTACTCGCCGTTCGTGGGTTACGGCGTCGTGCTGGACAGTTGGTCGTTCGCACTGGACATCGGCAGGCCAGCCGAGGGCCACACGGCGGTGCGCGGGTTCACCGTGGAGGAGATCCACGACCACGTCGCCGCTCAGGTCGACGAACTGGCGCTGCCTGGCATGGAGATCACCGACCGACTGTTCGTCAACGGTCTGGACATCCGCAGGGACACCAGGTTCCTTCCCGATCCGATGGACCGGCCGGTCGACCGGGTCGACGACGCCCTGGTGCGTCGACTGATGGTGGCGGCCGAGGACCGCGCCCGGCCCTACCTGACCATCCGGGTGGTGGGCTGGCGAGGCGAACTGGCGCTGAGTGTCTTCTGCCGGTTCATGAAGTCCGAGTCCATCCTGTTCGCCGAGGCCAGCTACTCCCTGCTCACCCCGATGCGGGAGGGTTACCGCGTCGTGGACAGGATTCTGCCGACCCCGACGTTGGGTGAGGTGGCCGGTGTGGTGACCCGTTCGTTCTGGCCGACCGCGAAGATGATGGTGAAGAGTTCACCAAGGGTGCTCCGGGGGTTGTACGCACCACTGAGTGAGCGGAACCGCCAGTCCCGGCAGCGCCGGGAGATCGAACGCAACCCGTTCTTCGACTACGGGTCACTGTTCAGCCTTCGCGAGGCGGCCAGCGACAACGCCTACGACCGCTACTTCCAGCGACTGGACTCCGAGTTGTACCGGAAGGTCATCGAGCGGCGGGTCCTCGACGCGTTGGTGAGCTTCCTCGACGAGCACGACATCGACACCGGTGATCTGGTGGAACGCCAGACCACCATCCTGAACCAGGGCGTGCTGGTCACCGGTCGGGGCACCCTCACCGCGCAGAGTGTGGCCGCCGGGAGCAATGCCAGGGCGCAGAGCGGCACCGATTCGAAGAAATCAAACTCCTGACCGGAAATTCCTCGGTGGGTATCTGGCGCCCCTTCCGGCACTCATTCTGACAACCGACGACGTCAGGGCGGATGACATGGAAACAAACAAGGGCATTGTGGTGTCGGGTTCGGCACACGTCCAGGCCGGTGCCATGGCGGCCGGCGACGGCGCCCGGGCGGAGAACACCACCGTGTCACCGGCCGGAACGCAGGTCGCGGAACTCCGTGCCCAGCTCACCGAACTCATCGCGATGATGCGGAACTCGGCGGAACTGCGCGATTCCGAGGAACTCGTGGACACCGCCGAGCAGGCGGATCGGGAACTGGCCAGGGATCGACCGAACAAGCACATTCTGGCCGGGCTGTTCGCTGGGTTGGCCGCCGGCGTCAGCCGGGTCGCCGCACTGGCCGAGGCGGTCGGAAAGATCCAACACCAGCTGTCGACGCTGTTCTGACCATCACTTCGGAAGAGGGCGCGACAACAAACCGATCACCGTCCACATGGCCGGGCACGGCGGTAACTCACTGGAGGTGAGGAGTGAGGTTCTGCGTGCGATGTGGCGCCGCCCGCGACGGTGCCGAGTCGTTCTGCGTGTCGTGCGGAAACCCGTTCCCGCAGCCCATGCCCATCGACCCACCGGCACCACCCGCGGACCTGGTCGAGACTCCTGGACGGTGGTCGACCGGTCGCTGGTCGACACCGTTCGTGGCGGCCTGGGTCGCGGTGGCGCTGGTGGTGGCCGGGACCACCGTCGGCGTACTGGTGGGCAGGGCCGAGCACACTCCTTCGACCCGATCGGCGCCCGACACCGGAATCCGGGGTCTGCCGGGTGGGCCGAGCCTTCCATCCGGCCAGCCCGACGCGCCCACCGAAACGGCCGACACGACGGACATCACCGGTGGG
>DATCXL010000727.1:0-3117 GCA_036565825.1 Mycobacteriales bacterium | reverse complement strand
GGCTACCTGTCGGTGCGGTGCACCGGAATCTACTTCGCCATGGTCACCCTGGCGTTCGCCCAGATGATCTACTTCCTGGCCAACCAGTGGCGAGGGGCCACCGGCGGTGAGGACGGCCTGCAGGGCATCCCGCGGACCCTGCCCGGGGTGGACCTGTCGAACTCGTTCTACTACTACTACGCGGCACTGCCGGTTGTCGTGCTGGGACTGTTGGTGGCCTGGCGGCTGGTTCACTCGCCGTTCGGGCGGGTCATCGTGGCGGTTCGCGACAACGCCCCACGGGCCCGTTCGCTGGGGTATCCCGCGGACCGGTACAAGTTGGTCGCCTTTGTCATATCGGCATTCCTGGCCGGGCTGGCCGGTGGCCTGCACGCGGTGAACCAGGGGTTCGCCTCGCTGCAGGAGGTGCACTGGACCACCTCGGGGCAGGCCGTGGTCATCACCATCCTCGGCGGCATCGGCACGCTGTGGGGGAGCCTGCTCGGCGCGGCCATCGTGGTGCGACTGGAGGACTTCCTGTCCACCGCGGGGTTCGACTCGGTCGGCCTGGTCACCGGGTTGATCTTCATCGCGGTGGTGTTGCTGTTCCGTCGGGGCATCTGGGGCACCGTCCGGCACCTGGCCAGCCGACCCACCGACCTGTCAGAGCCCGATGCGGAGCCCGACCCGGAGTCGCGCCAGGGTCCCGAACCAGCCGACCCGGGCCCCGACAACGCCCAGCGGGTGCTGTCCTAGCCGTACCCGACGGCCCCGTGTCGGAAAGACCGCCCAGTATCCCCATCTGGGCGGTCCACCGTCTGGCCTGTTCCGAGTGCCGACCTCGGTGGGTGTCAACCCCGGTGTGGGTGGCGGTTACTGGTCGTCGGCGCGTCCGGTCTCGACGTTCTCCAGGATGCCAAGTGCGTCTGGAACGAGAACCGCCGCGGAGTAGTAGGCGCTGACGAGGTAGGAGATTATGGCCTTCTCGTTGATTCCCATGAATCGGACCGACAGGCTGGGTTGGTACTCGTCCGGGATACCGATCTGGTGCAGGCCGATCACCCCCTGATCCTGTTCACCGGTACGCAGTACCAGGATGGAACTGGTGCGGGTGCTGGTAACCGGGATCTTGTTACAGGGGAGCATGGGTATGCCGCGCCAGGACGGCACCATGTGACCGTTCATCTCGACGCTCTGCGGATAGAGGCCGCGCCGGTTACATTCCCGGCCGAATGCGGCGATCGCCCGTGGGTGGGCCAGTAGATACTGCGGCTTGCGGCGGCGGGTGAGCAGTTCGTCCAGGTCGTCGGGGGTGGGCGGTCCGGTGCGGGTGGAGATCCGTTGGGACAGGTCTGCGTTGTGTAGCAGACCGAACTCGCGGTTGTTGACCAGCTCATGCTCCTGACGTTCCCGTAACGCCTCGATGGTCAACCGGAGTTGCTGTTCGATCTGGTTCATCGGTTCGTTGTAGAGGTCCGCCACCCGGGTGTGCACCCGCAACACGGTCTGCGCCACGCTCAGTTCGTACTCACGGGGGGCCAGTTCGTAGTCGACGAAGGTACCGGGTAGGTCCGGTTCCCCGTCGTGTCCGGAGGCCACCTCGATCGACGCCTCGCCGTACCTGTTCTGGGCCCGTTCCGGGTTGGCCGCGAAGCGTTCGACGTGCGCCCGCAGTGGCTCGGACCGGTCGAGTAACTCCTCGAACGTCGGACGCGGCAGGGCCAACAGCGTGCATCGGGTCGACGCCCTGGCGGTGAACCCCCAGACCGCCGAGGGCGCGGCAGAGGGCGCGGCCGGCGATGCAGCCGCGTCCAGCAGCATCTGTTCGCCAAGGTAGTCCCCGTCGGCCAGCACGCCCAGTGCCGCCACCCCGCCATACTCGCCGGCAGCCAGCTTGCTCACCTTGCCGTGCGCGACCAGGAACACGTGGTCGATCGGTGCGCCGGACTCGACTATCACCTCACCGGTGTCGAACTCACGCTGGACGAACCCGTCGGCCAAGGCGGCCAATGTGGCGTCGTCGTCGAAGTCACGGAGAATCGGCAACTCCCGCAACTCCGGCGGGACAACGCGAACCTCGGCTCCGGTGCTGACGAAACTGACCCTTCCGTCACCTATCCGGTAGGTCAGTCGACGGTTGACCCGGTACGCACCGCCGGCCACCTGCACCCACGGCAGAATCCGCAACAGCCAGCGCGAGGAGATCCCCTGCATCTGCGGTACGGACTTCGTGGTTGTCGCCAGGTTCCGGGCGGCCGCCGTGCCCAGGCTCAACCGCGACCGGGTGTCGTCGGTGGTCAGTTCTGAACCCATCGGATCGGTCACCACACACACCACCATTCTCAGCGTCGTCGGCACGAATTACCGCGCGGAAACCTTGCCCGTCAATGCGGGAATTCGCAGTAAGAGATGTCGTACGGCACGCATCGCATGCGCTGTGGCGCGTACGGTGCAGGTCCGTCGTCGAGAAGAAGTCTGTCCAGCCACTGGCACAGGGAAGCTAGCATCGCGCGTTCGCCCCCGTACAGTCACCCGACCGGGTGGCATGAGGACAGTGGGGTGAAATGCGGAATCGGCTTTTCGGTGTCCACCGACGAGCCGAGCGGTGCCGACGAGCCGTCGCCTGAGTCTGGGAAAACGGTTACCTGAGTGATGCCGTAACCGGGGGCAGGCAGGTCAGGCGGGTCCGGCGGCGCGTCCCGGGACAGGTCTGCCGGCCGAAGATCTCTCTCGGTGTCTCTGGGTATTGTATAGGTAGCGAGTCTACGCGTAGCATGACGACATGTTGGCGTTACCAGACTCACCGGTGTTCGCCGCGGTGCTGGTGGTGCATGTGCCGTTCGGGCTTGCGTGCGTGCTGACCGGGCTGGCCGCGGCGCTGTTGCCCAAGCGAGCCGGCCCGCACCCCCGGCTGGGTGCCCTCTACTTCTGGTGCCTGGTGGTGGTGTGCACGACCTCCACCGTCCTGGCGGTGATGAACTGGTCGCAGGACTACCAGTTGTTCATCCTGGCCGTGCTGTCGTTGGGGACCGCCACCCTGGGCCGGCGGGCGATCCGGCGACGTGGACGCGGGTGGGTGGTCACCCACATCCTGGGGATGAGCGGCTCGTACGTCGCGTTGCTCACCGCGTTCTACCT
>DATCXL010000725.1:0-2930 GCA_036565825.1 Mycobacteriales bacterium | reverse complement strand
GCCACCGTGACGTGCACCAACGGCCGCAACCCACCAGGTTGGCTCGTCGTACCAGCATCGCGACGGCCCAGGAGAAGGTTGACGAACGCATCCGCCCGCCGCTCATCGGCCCCACGTTGGTCTCCGGGAACCCGGTTGGCTTGGGCGTGGGTGTCGACCCGCCGGTAGACGGCGGTGGCCTTCAGCCGGTAACAGCGCGGTGAGCTCGGCCATCCCATCGTCCAGGGGTGTGAGGATCACCGCCCGGCTGGCACGGGCCTGTTCCTGCCTGCGCTGGGCACCCTCAGGATCCACCCGCAACACCGCCCGGCGTACCAGGGCCCGGACCTGCGAGGCGTTACGCCCTTCCGCCCGCTCCACGACCTGGGCGGCGACCCGGGCAGCGGTCACATCATCCAACCGGTACGTGGCGTCAGTAATGATCTTCGCCCGGTACAGGTCCAAGACTCCAGACTCCAGGGCGTGCAGGACAGATGGGGTCCGGGTGGTCATCTCCACCGCCTGGGCAACCCGGTTCTCCGCGGCCCGACGGGTCACCGACAAGACCAGGCCGATCTCGTCGGCCACGAACTCCCCAAACAGATGGCCCGGGGTGACAGGGCGGAGTCGGGTGAACGCGGCCATCGCCTTGGCCTGAACGGCCTGCACGGCGGCCACCACACGTTCCAACCCGCCCAGCACGGCCAACAGACCCTCGTCGTCCAACCTCGACGGGTCAAAACCAGCGAGTAATCCGGCGACCGCAGTAGGGTCGAGTCCGGTCACCGGAAACCCGCCATCCGATTCCCCACCAACACCAGAACCGGCGTGGCAGGGAATCACATCAGTCAGGGTTTCCATGCCACCAATTCTAATGTGATCCCACCATCATGTGATCACTCGCACGAGTGAATTCAACAAAGCCACCGAGGTGCGGGGAAAGATGTGGAGCCGGGAATTCTCGAACACGAATGGGTTCGCTGGGTGACGGTCATCTGATTGTCGAAGCGGAACACGCGCATGGCGAGACAAGTGATGTCCCTGGCTTGCGTGCGGGCCAGACCGCCGAGCCGGGTGCTCAGACACGACGCTCGAACGTCGGTGGGTGCATCCACCTGTCCATGGCTCGCCATGCCGGCGAACCGTTCGAGTGCGAATCGGTAGGCGACCGCGGCGGGGGCCGCGGTACGCCACCCCTGTTCTGAGGTTTCGCGCGCGTCAATGTGGTCGATGATCCGAACGAGCGCGGCCCATCGCGTGCCGTCGCACATGCGCAGGTAGAGCAGCCGAGGTACCAGGTCCGCGTACGTGTCCGGGCGTTGTGCGCCGCGGTACTTCTTCAGGTTCTGCCACAGCGTCTTTTCGAGGAACCTCTCGTGCCGGTCGTACTCGGCGAGGACACGCCCGGTCGTCGCGGCTCGGACGCGGGAAATCATGATGCCGCCGGCGCCAGTTGCTCACCGCGGGAGGTTGTACCCCGGCGAGTCCGGCGATGCCGGGCACCGACAGGCGGGTGTGGAGTGGGTCCATGGTCGCTGAACCTCGTCAGAACCGTGGTGGGTGGTTACCGGCGCACACGTTCCTCCGCCGCTCGAGGACCCTCCGGCACCCGGTCAAGTGCCTGCACCTCCTTCGCCATCTCCGGGGACAGGTAGTCCAGGAGGCGGTTGACCTTCGCGTGGTCGGCGACGAGGTCGCGGTGATGGATCGGTGCTTGGCAAGCCGCCCGGGGCACGGCCTTTTCTCATCAGGTTCGCGCTGTGAGCTGCACCGGCGGAGCCGTCACGGTCGGGTTACGCACGGCGTTGCGGCCACCGTGCGTTCGGTTCGTCGCCGGAGACGACGTCCCTTGCCTCGCAAAGCTATGCATATCAGCTCTCTAGTTATCAGCGATACCTGAGAGGCGCGTGCGGGGGTTGCGGCACTCGTCCTCGCTGAGCCCGGAAGGTAGATGTCGTGTAGTCTAGTGACACGACATCTAGATAGGAGACCAACCATCCATGAGCACGACAGATCCGATCAGACGCGTTTCGGTGCTCAGCACGGGATCGGTGCGGATCCACCCCGAGCACGTGGGGCCGACCCACAAGAACGTGTACCTGTGGCTGTTCACCTCCCGGCGGTGGACCGAGCCGAGGCCCATCAACGTGTACGTGGTCGAGCACCGCGAAGGCCTGGTGCTGTTCGACACCGGGCAGGACCGCGCCTCGGTGACCGACCCGCACTACTTTCCCGGCGGCCTCAACGGCCTCATCTACAGCCGGCTCGCCACGTTCGACATCGAACCGGCACAGACCCTCACCGCGCAACTGCGGGCGCTCGGCTACGGCACCGGTGACGTGCGCACCGCCGTGCTCTCGCACCTGCACCAGGACCACAGCGGCGGGCTACCGGAGTTGTCCGGTGCCACCATCGTGGTCAGCGAGCGGGAGTGGCGCACCATGGAACGGCCGCTCCCCGTGCCGCGCGGGTTCCTGCGCTCACATATCGACCTGCCCGGCCTGCGCTGGCGGCGCATCGCACCGGAGTCGATCGACGATCCGGACCTCGCGCCGTTCTCCAGCGGTCACGACCTGTTCGGCGACGGCAGCCTGGTGCTGTTGCCCACGCCGGGTCACACTCCCGGCTCGCTGTCCCTGCTGGTACGCCGCCCCGGTCACACACCGTTGCTGCTGGTCGGTGACCTGACCTACGACGAGAGCCTGCTCGCCGAGGGCCACGTCCCCGGCGCCGGTGACAAACGCCAGATGCGCGAGGTGACCGCGATGGTCAACGCGTTGCGGGAACGCCACCGCGGGCTGGCCGTGCTCGCCGCGCACGACCCCGGCGCGGCCGGTCGACTCGCCGTCGCGCTGGAACCGCGGGTGGACCGTGCGCGCGGCTGAGGAACTCCGGTACCTGATCCTGGCCATCCAGCGCGAGGGCAACCGGTTGCTCGCCGCCGACCTGAG
>DATCXL010000721.1:0-2058 GCA_036565825.1 Mycobacteriales bacterium | reverse complement strand
GTTGCCCTGCACGGCCAGCCCGGGCATGGCCACCCCGCCGGCCCAGTCCAGGCAGCCCGAACCGGTGAACGTCGCCGCTCGGCCGTGAGCGTCCACCACGCCGATCTGCCGGTGTTCCCGGCCGGCGTCGGCCTGGATCATCCGGGCTACCACCATCTCGGCGCTCGCACCGGCCTCCAGCAGGGCCAGCCCGGCCGGCCCGTAGGCCACGTTCACCGCGGCCTGGGTGGCGATCGCACCGACCTCGGCACGGCCCCAGGGAACCAGTGCGCCCACAGCAAGGAACTTCGAGGCCACCGCCACGCCCCACGAACGGGTCGGTTCGTCAAAGCCGACGATCGAGAACGTCATGGGCACCTCCCGGCGGGCCGGTGCCGCTGTTCTACCCGCTCGGGCCGTCCGAATCGAGCCCGGACGTCCACCGACCGGAAGGCGCACGGACGCTACCAGCCCAGTCTCCAACAAGAAATATGACGAAAAATGATTGAAACCTGACCCGGCGCTGCGGTTTTCATGATCGACATGTGGAAGGTAAACGGGTTACGGGCCGGGGCGCATTGCCGTGCCCACCACTTCAACACCGATCAACCGTAACCACGGCAGATCCGCCCCTGCCGCCGCGAAAACCACAGGGAGCCGCAATGCCGCGCCTTCGCGCATACCGAAACAATGCCGCCGGTCCGCCGCGCGGCACTCCAACCCAACACGGGATCGGCGCGTTCACCCACCGGTTGGTACTCGCGGCCGTACTGGCCGCCGGAGTCGCCGGCTGGTTACGTCTGATCGAGTCACCGCTGTTCAACCGGCTGGCGCCATCGCAGGGCGGTGTCGAGTATCTGTTGCTCGACGCCATGCTTGTGCTGCCGCTGGCGATGGCCTCGGCCACCGTGGCGGCCAGGGTCGCCGCCCGGTTCGAACCCTCACACCGGCCCATCGGCTTCGCCCTGTCGACCTCGGCCGGACTGGCCCTGCTGTTGGTACCGCTGATGCCGCTGCGCGGCGGGGTCCTGTCACTGCTTCGGTCCGGTGCCGCCGACCCGTCCAGCCCACCACCGGTCGGCTCGGCGTTACCAGGGCTGGGCGGCTGGGTCGGTCAGGGGCTGGGGTACGCGGTCCTCACCTGGCCGGTTCTGCTCGTACTGGCGTTGCTCACCGTGGCTATGTCATTGGCCCTGCCGCGTTGGCCGCGGGTCCGCCGACTGGTCGCCCGCACCGCCATGCTCGGCCTGGTCACCGCGACCGCCGGAACGCTCACCTCGGCCCCCGCGATGGCCGCGCCGACCACCGAGTCGACCACGGCCCAAACGGTTGCCGCCAGCGGTGGATGCGATGACGCCGCCGTCCCCAAGCGGACCTACGACGTGGTGGCCCTGCACATCGACATCCCGCTCAACCGCTTCGGCGACCATGACCCGTACGGCTACATGTACACGCTCGCGCAGAACGAGGCCGCGGTACGCGCGTTCTCCGCGGCCACCACCGGGCCGGACCCGACCGCCAAGGTGTCGGTCGGGCTGCGGGAGGACCCGATCCAGCCACTGGTGCTGCGGGCCCGACTGGGTGAGTGCGTGGTCATCAACTTCGCCAACAAGCTCGACCTCGCCCCGCACGCCGGCAACGACGCCCCGGTGGGCCCGATCCCGTCGGTGTCCATGGACGTGCAGGGCGTGTCGTACCAGATCGCAGACGGCGGCTCGGCCGTCGGGCAGAACCCGACCAGCCGGATGACCCCACCGAACGCCACCAACACCTACCGGTTCTACCTCGATCCGCTGTCCGGCGAGGGCGGCAAGGTGTTCCACAGCGGCGGGGACTCCCGCCAGCTCACCGCACGCGGCCTGTTCGGCGCGCTCATCGCCGAGCCGGCCGGTTCGCACTGGTTCGATCCGATGACCGGTGAGGACAAGACCGATGACCCCACCTGGAGTAACTGGGAGGCGATGATCCAGCCGGGCACCGGCTTCGCCTTCCGCGAGTTCTCCATCATGTACCACGAGCAGGGCGACGAGGACGCCCACCTGAACCGGCCGCTCTCCGCGGGCCCCGGTCCGGAGGGTC
>DATCXL010000711.1:0-4045 GCA_036565825.1 Mycobacteriales bacterium | reverse complement strand
GGTGGCCGGACAGCCGGTCCAGCAGACCCTGCGGCAGCACCAGGGCGGCCCCGTCGATGGTCGGTGGCCGGGCGGACAGGTGGGCGTCGGCGTCCAGTTCGGCCAACCGCGCCCGCAGCCGCCGTTCCAGGTCCCGGGCCCGCTTCTCGGCGGTGTCCGGTCGAATCGCCGGGTGCCGGCCGGCGTCCACCAGGTCCTGTAGTTCGGCGTGCCGGGCGTCCCAGTAGTTGATCTCGGCGAGCAGTCGCTGGCGCACCTGCTTCCGGGTGCGCTCCACAGTGGACGAGATCCGGTCGGTGACCTCGGCCATGTGTTCGGGCAGGGCGTGTTCGACCGCCCACGCCATCGCCCAGCCCTCCACCCCGCCGGCCAACCACGGCTGTTCGACCGCCTCGGCCACCGCGTCGGCCTCCTCGGGGCGGGGCGCTTCGTAGTCCAGGTAGGGCGCCGGACCGGCCGGACGGGCCTGCCCGTCCGGGGTCAACTCGACGAACGCGAACCGCTTGGACACCACGTGCTGCGGCCGGTGACCGTCGAGAATCTGCTGGGTCAGCGCCACCAGTAACCGCGGGGTCTCCCCGCCGTCGTCGCGATCGATGAGCACCGCGCCCTGCCTGAGGGTGGCGCCCTCGCGTTGCCGGGTCAGGTTCACCACCGCGTCGAGCAGCGGGTGGCCCGGGGTGAGCAGGTCGGCCGGTGTCTGCCCGGGCAGGCGGACCCGGGCCCGGTCGAAGGTCACCCGTTCGTACCGGGCGAGCACCGCGGCACCGGTGCCGGTCTGCCGGTCCAGATCCCGGATATCAGCGGGCACCCGGGTGATCTCGAACCGGCCGGCCTCCCGAGGCGTGATCCGCCCCTCCAGGCCGGTGAACGCGGTGCGGAAGAACGCCTCCAGGTAGTGCGGTTGCAGCCGGCGAGCCTGCGCGTCGGCCATCCGTTGGCGGATCTGTTCCATCTCGGCGGTGACCAGCACCTGGGTGTTCAGGGCGCGTTCGGCGATCAACTCCCCCAGACCGGCCCCCACGGTGTCGTCGATGACCGTGTCCAGCCGGGCCCGCACCTCCGGGCGGTCGCCGTAGCGGATCGCCTCGATCAGCAGGGTGCGCAGCGGCTGTTCGGTGAACGCCTCACCGAGCACGTCGAACACCTTGCCGGAGTAGGCCCTGCGCTGCTCCTCGATCTTGGCCAGCAGCCGGGTGAACACGTCGCCCTCGCGGGTGTTGGCCGCGACCAGGTTCCACAGGTGACAGACCTCGGTCTGCCCGATCCGGTGGATGCGGCCGAACCGCTGCTCGATCCGGTTCGGGTTCCACGGCAGGTCGTAGTTGACCATCAGGTGGGCCCGTTGCAGGTTCAGGCCCTCCCCGGCAGCGTCGGTGGCGACCAGCACCCGGACCTGCTCGTCCTGGGTGAACCGCTGCTGGGTGGCCCGCCGTTCCTCCCGCCCGGTGCCGCCGTGGATGGTCACCACCGCGTCGGCACGGCCCAGCAGGGTGCGGATCTGGTCGAGCAGGTAGGACAGGGTGTCCCGGTGCTCGGTGAAGATGATGATCTTGCGCAGATTGCCGGCCGAGTCGCGGGTCAGTTCGTTGTCGGCAAGCAGGCTCCGTAGTTCCGACCACTTGCGGTCGGTGTTGGAGTGCCGCACCCGGCGGGCCAGTTCCACCAGGTCGGCGAGCAGCTTGATCTCCTTGTCCAACTCCGCGGCGGTGCGGGCGGCGGTCGCCGCGTCCACCACGTCGTCCTCAAGCTGCTCGCGTTGCTCGCCAGCCAGATCGTCCAGCCGGTCATCAAGATGGTGGTCGTGGTTGTCTTGGTCGTCCTCGGTGTTGCGGCCCAGCAGGTCGTCGAGCCGCTGCCGCAGCTTCTTCTCCTCTGCGACCGAGGCGTCTCTGGTGATCTCTCGGCGGCGGCGTTCCAACCGGGCGCGGCGGCGCTCCAGGCTTCGCAGGATCGCCTCCGGGCTGGAGGCCAACCGGCGTTGCAACACGGTCAGCGCGAATCCCACGGTGTTGCCGCGTCGCCGGTCCCCCGAGGCGCTCAGTCGGTCAGCCCGGTTCATCTCGTCGCGCACGTACTGGGTGACCGCGTCGTAGAGATCCCGCTCGTCCGGTGACAGTTCGTAGGGGACGGTGTAGGCGCGCCGCTCGGGGAACAGCGGGCGGCCTTCCATGGTGAGCAGGTCCTCCTTGACCATCCGGCGCATCAGGTCGCCGGGGTCCACGGTGTGCACGCCGTCGCGGTATCTGCCCTCGAACCGGTCACCGTCGAGCAGCGCCAGGAAGAGTTGGAAGTCCTCCTGCTTGCCCGCGTGCGGGGTGGCGGTCATCAGCAGCAGGTGGCGGGTGAGCCGGCCGAGCAACTGGCCGAGCTGGTAGCGCCTGGTCCGCTTCACCTCGGTGCCGGAGAAGTGCGCGCTCATCCGGTGCGCCTCGTCCACCACGACCAGGTCCCAGTCCGACCGCTCCAGCTTGGCGAGCAGATCGTCCGACCGGGACAGTTGGTCCATCCGGGCGATCAGCAGCGGGTGCCGGTCGAAGACCGTGCCCTCCATCGCCTCGTCCACCAGCGACCGGGTCAGCAGGTCGAAGTGCAGGCCGAACTTGTCGTACAGCTCCTCCTGCCACTGGTCCACCAGGCCGCCCGGCGCGACGACGAGGCAACGGGCCAGGTCGCCGCGCAGCATCAGTTCCTTGACGTAGAGACCAGCCATGATGGTCTTGCCGGCACCCGGGTCGTCGGCCAGCAGAAACCGCAACGGACTGCGCGGCAGCAGGTCTCCGTAGACCGCCCTGATCTGGTGCGGCAGAACCTCCAGGTCGCTGGTGGTCACCGCGAGCATCGGGTCGAACAGGGCGGCGTAGCGGATGCGTAACGCCTCGGCGGCCAACCGCCAGGACTCCGCGTCACCGTCCAACGGATGTGACCGGCCGCCCCGGTCCAACCGCATCCGCGACTCCTGGTCGCGACCTACCACGGCGTCGTCGAGACGGCCGTCGTCGTCCCGATAGACGACCGTGAGGTAGTTGTTGCCGATCCACCGCACGCTGTCCACGGTGACCGGGTCAGCCCCGACCAGCCCTGCCACCCGAACACCGGGCACGAGTTGTTCCAGCCGAACCCCCGGTACGCCCCCCGGCGCGGGTTCCGGCATCCCCCCAGCAGCCATGTGCTCCACTCGCCAACGTTGTTGTGTCCGCAACTTACTCGTGGATCGAACCGGCAATGGTGAGTCCGACAAAATCGGAATCGGAGCCCGGGGTGTCCACAACCACCCGGCCCGTGACACGGATGATCATCCTGAGGTGGAGATGGGCGGTTCGCCTAATCTGCCAGAGTTTGTTCGGTAGGCCGAATACCCTGGACGGATGGGCGAAACCCTACCTAAACGGCAGGACTTCGTGGTGCGCAGTGCGCACGTGCTCACCTGCGACCCGGTCATCGGTGACCTGCCCGAGGCCGACGTGTACGTGCGGGACGGCCGGATCATCTCGGTGGGTACCGCACCGGCGGTGGGTGTGACCGAACTCGACGGGCGCGGGATGATCGTCCTACCCGGACTCGTCGAAACCCACTGGCACATGTGGAACACCCTGTACCGGTCGCTGGCCGGGTCCACCCCGGCGCACGGGTACTTCGCCCTCAACCCGCGGCTCGGCCCGCTGTTCCAACCCACCGACACCTATCGCGGGGTGCGGTTGGCCTTAGCCGACGCGCTGTCGTCGGGCCTCACCACGGTGCACGACTGGTCGCACAACATCTCCAGCCCGGCCCACGCCGAGGCGAACCTGCGCGCGCACACCGAGGTGGGGTTACGCGGACGTTTCTCCTACGGCCCGCCGCAGGCGGTGCCGGCCGACCAGACCATCGACCTTGCCGACCTGGAACGAGTGCACCGGGACTGGTTCAGCCCGGGCAGCACCGGCTGGGAGCACGCTGAACTGCTGCACCTCGGGCTGGCTGGGCGACCGCCCGGTATCGCCGAACCGGCCGTCTACCGGGCCGAGCGGGAGGCGGCCCACCGACTCGGTATACCGATCAGCTA
>DATCXL010000679.1:0-4016 GCA_036565825.1 Mycobacteriales bacterium | reverse complement strand
CGGGCACCGCAACCGCACCGGCGCGGGGGTCGCCGCGGTCACCGCCGCGGTGGCCGGTTCGGTGACGCTGAGCCTGTTCCTGGCCAGTCAGGATGACCTACGGATCCATCAGGCGACCCAGATCAGGCTCGGGCAGGCCTGGATCGTCGGCAACCAGACCGAGATCGGACAACTCACCGAATCCGACCTGGCACCGGTCGCCCAGACCCTGCCGGTACGCGACACCGTCCCACTGCGCTACGCGACGGGGGACACCCGTGACGGGCACTCCGGAGCGGTGATGGTGACACCGGTTGACCCGGACCAGGAGGCGATGACCGTCGCGATCGGCGATGCCTCGACGGTGCGGGCGATCGTCGGCCACGCTGTGCCGGCGGAGGTGTCCCGGACACTGGAGGACGGTGGTGCCGTGGTGATGCAGCCCGATGTTCCGGTCCACGACGGCAGGGTGACCCTCAGCGTGTTCGGGAAGGAGGCGCTGCCATACCCGGACCTGCCCGCGGTGACACTGCCCGCCCCAGGCGAGTACGGCAGTCTTCCGGCGGTCGTCATCGGGGAACCGGCCGCGGCACGACTCGGTATGCACCCGGAGATCTACGCGTTCCTGTTCGACACCACGCGCACCCCGACCCCGGCGGAGGGACAGGCTGCCGCCAAGGCGTTCGACGACCTGATCGACGAACGTGGCCTGACCGCCACCGCCGGTTTCTCGGTGCAGCGTCCGTTCCCCAGTGACCTGGCGGCGACCCTGCTGGTGCTGGTCGGGATCAGTGGCCTGGTGACCCTGATGGCCACCGGGATCGCGGTCGGGCTTACCGTCGCGGAGAGCCGGGACGACCTGTCCACCCTGGCCGCGGTGGGGGCGGCGCCGAGGGTCCGGCGGGTGCTGTCGATGGGCCAGGCGGGCCTGATCGCCGGGCTGGGCACGGTACTGGGTTTCGCCGCCGGCATCCTGCCCGCTGCCGGCGTGGTGGGCGTGCGGGATGACCTGCGCTGGGTGGTGCCGTGGCGCTACCTGGTGATCTTCGCGATCGTGCCGGTGCTGGCCATGCTGTTGTCCGGGGCGGTCACCCGATCCCGGCTGACCCTGGCGCGAAGGCTGTCCTGACCTGCGGGTGGTTCTGTCCGTCCGCCTGCGGACGCGCGTCGCAGGCGGACGGGCCATCACAGAACGCGACCGGACGGGTGGCGACCCGCGATCCCCGGGGCGACAAATCCCGCCCAACGCGGGTGCGGCTCACATGGATCCCCAACTAGTCGTAGCCTCAGGTTGTGCGCAGGACTGAGATTGGCCGCCTCGCCGTCGGTACCGCTGCCGCCGGGGCGGCACTCGGCGCCGCGGTGATCGCGGTCGAGGCGTGGCTGGCCGCCCGGCACGACTACCTGTCGGCCACCACGGCGCCACCCCTGGACCGCGAGTTCGGCTCCGGCCCCGGGGTAATCCGGATCACCCTGCTGGGGGATTCGATGGCCGCCGGTGTTGGCGTGCAGGACGTCGCCGACACCGTGGGCGGGCAACTGGCCCGTCGGCTGACCGGCTCGGGTCGGAGGATCCGGATCAGCGGTTCGGCAATCGCCGGATCGAGCACCGGCGACCTTGGTCCGCAGGTCTCCCGTGCCCTGCTGGGCCGCCAGCCCGACGTGGCGGTCATCCTGGTCGGCGCCGAGGACGTAACCCGGGGACGACCGCTGGTGTCGGTGCGCCGGGGCCTGCGGGATGCGGTGGGTCGGCTGCGCGCGGCTGACGTTCGGGTGATCGTGGGTACCTGCCCGGACCTGGGCGCCACCAGGGTGGCAGCCCAGCCCCTGCGCACCCTGCTGGGCTGGCGGGGTCGGGCGGTGGCCGCAGCACAGGCGGACGCCGTCTGGGCGGCCGGTGGTGTGCCGGTGGACCTGGCGGCCCGGACCGGGCCGATCTTCCGGGCCGACCCGGGCGCGTTCAGCGAGGATGGTTACCACCCCTCCGCGGACGGTTACCGCCTACTGGCCGAGGCACTGTTGCCGGCGGTGTCCGAGGCCGCCGGAATCCCCGCGTCGCTGTAGTCGCCCAGCCCAGACTGCCCAGCTGAATGGTTGATTCCAGGCGTGACCCCCGGAGCCGGGCTCGCCCCGGCGAGGGCCTGGGACTACTCGTCTAAGGCTGGTCGAACAGTTCGGCGCGGGTCTGCGACACCGCAGCCAGGCCAGCCTGCCAGGCCGCGACCGAGCCGGTGTTCACAACATCGTGGACCATCACGGTGAGTTGGTCGACCAACATCAACTCGTCCAACCTGGGCACGTTCCGACGGGGTTGGTGCTCCGCGTCGGCGGCCACGTCGGCGAGTCGCTGCACCAGGGCGAACACGGCGTCCGACCTGGCCCGGGCGTTGGCCCGGATCTTCCAACTGTCTACGGTCCAACGGCTGATCCGATGCAGCAGCACGGTGATCTCCGCCAACAACCGCTCGTCGGCGGCGGACTCGGTCTGGTGCTCGATGTCGGACATGACAACAGACGCTACCGGCACCCGAACGACCAGGCCGGGCACCGGGAACCTGGCAGGCGACCCGCACGGTCCGACATCTGCTCCCCCGCAGGTCGGTAGCGTCCGCCCGACATCGGGACACGCATGACCACGTCGAACGAGAAGAGCGCCCACCCGTGACACGGGGCGAGCGCTCTTCTGATACTGGGTACCGCGGGTTCAGTCCCTGAAGTAGCTGAGCAGGCGGAGGATCTCCATGTACAGCCAGACCAGCGTCACTGTCAGGCCAAACGCCGCGTACCAGGCAAACCGCTCCGGCGCGCCGCGGCGGATCGCCTGGTCAACCATGTCGAAGTCGAGCAGGAACGACAGTGCCGCCACCCCGATGCACACCAGGCTGAACAGGATCGCCATGCTGCCGCCCGAACGCAGCCCGAGGCCGTCGGCGGTGAACCAGGACGCGACCAGGTTCGCGATCATCAGCACCACCACACCGATGAGCGCACCCAACATCCACCTGGTGAACTTGGGTGTGACCCGGATCGCACCGGTCTTGTACACCACCAGCATGCCGGCGAACACCCCGGCGGTACCGATGACCGCCTGTACCGCGATGCCCGGGTAGACGACGTTGAACCACTGGCTGACCGCACCCAGGAACACGCCCTCGCACGCCGCGTAGCTGAGGATCAGCGCCGGGTTGGTGCTCTGCTTGAAGATGACCACCAGGGCCAGCACGAAGCCGACCAGGGCTGCGCCGAAGACCAGGCCGGCCGACGAGGGCCGGCCGGCGATCAGTGCCCACGACAGCGCGCCGGTGACGAGCAGCGTGCCCAGGGTGGCGCCGGTCCGGACCACCACGTCGTCCAGCGTCATGTAACGCGGCGGGGCATATGCCGGCTTGTTGTACATGTCCTGCAACTGGGCGGGGTCGGGAGTGGCCACGTCGAACGTGGCGTGTCGCTGCCCGTCGGGGAACCCGCGGTTGAAGACGGGGTTGTTGCTGTTCACGTCGACTCCTTCACGGGCGCTGAGAGGCGCGGGATGCTGACACGGTAACGCGCCGGCGAGGTGGCACGGTTCCCGTACCACCAAGCTTTCTTTGCCAACGTATCCGGTCACTATGAAGGTAGCCCGCCGGGACGGACCAGGAAAGGGCCGGACCGCCACCCGGCCGCCGTGCGTGCCCGATGGTCCGGGCGGGCCGTGCGCTGGATCGGGCCTGGCCGGACCCGCTCCGGACACCCGACACCGGCCCGCCACCAGTCGCCCGACACGACACCCGACATGCCCGGACCACGCCCGCAGGCAACCTATCCTTGGTCTGCCCGGGCAACCATCTGATTCAGCGAAGCCGCCGACAGCAGCGACCCGATCGATCCCGAGCCCGACCCAGACCGGTCACGGGCAGGGAGCGCACCCGGCCCCCGTGCGCGGGTACGCGGCCGTGCCCCCGGTCGGGTTCGAACCGACACTAGAGCCCTTTTAAGGGGCTGGCCTCTGCCTGTTGGGCTACGGGGGCGGTTGAGAGGCTAGCGCCTCGAACGTCCCT
>DATCXL010000674.1:0-3307 GCA_036565825.1 Mycobacteriales bacterium | reverse complement strand
CACCCTGCTCACCGGCGACGTGGTCGGTCTGGCCGTCCATCCCGACGGCACCTCACAGGCACGCCTGCTGGTGCCCGCCCAGGGGTCGTCGGGCTACCACCAGTACAGCCAGAACGGTGACGCCTACCTGGTGCCGGTCAGCGCCGAACGCCTGGTCGCCCAGGGCGTGCTGGACCGGGAACTGTTCAACATCAGCGGGCTGGTCCGACAACACCTCGACGACAGCCACGTCGACTCGTTGCCGCTGATCCTCACCTATCCCAAGAGCAGAGACACGGCCGGAGACGCCGCCGGAGACGCCGCCGGGCAGTCGCTGGCACGGACTCCGGCGCCGAAGGGCTCACACGTCCGGGCCGTGCTGACATCGGTACACGGCATGGCCGTCGCGGAGAGCAAGCACGACGCGAGGGACTTCTGGGCCGACGTCACCGGTTCGGCCAACCCGAACCCGGCGAACCCGACCTCGGCGAACCCGGCTCTGCTCGCACCGGATCCGGCGGCCCGGCCACGACTGGCAGCGGGCATCGGCCAGATCTGGCTGGACGCGCGGGTGCACGCCGCCCTCGACCAGAGCGTGCCACAGATCGGTGGTCCGGCCGCCTGGGCGCGTGGCTTCGACGGCACCGGTGTCACGGTCGCCGTGCTCGACACCGGCATCGACCAGGCCCATCCCGACCTCGCCGGACGAATCGCGGCCACCGCCGACTTCACCGGCAGCGACGACGCGGTCGACCACGCCGGCCACGGCACCCACGTCGCGTCCATCCTGGCCGGTTCCGGCGCGGCATCGGCCGGTCGGTACCGGGGAGTCGCCCCGGCGGCCCACCTGCTGGTCGGCAAGGTCCTCGGTGACGACGGCACCGGGGCACTGTCCGGAGTGATCTCCGGCATGCAGTGGGCCGCCTCGCACGGCGCGGACGTGGTCAACCTCAGCCTCGGCGGCCCGGTCACCCGCGGCAACGACCCGGTGAGCCAGGCCCTCAACCAACTGTCCGAACAGTACGGAGCCCTGTTCGTGGTGGCCGCGGGCAACCACGGCACGTTCGAACCGGGTGACAACTCGGTCAGCACCCCCGCCTCTGCCGACGACGCACTCGCGGTGGGATCGGTCAGCAAACAGGACCGGCTGGCCTCCAGCTCGCGTCGTGGCCGGTTCGGTGACACCGCGATCAAGCCGGAACTGGTGGCTCCCGGGGTGCGTATCACCGCGGCCCGGGCGAACGGCACCGGCGCCGGCTCCGACCCGCACTACGCCACCTACAGCGGCACCTCGATGGCCGCGCCGCACGCGGCCGGGGCCGCGGCACTGCTCAAGCAGGAACATCCGGACTGGACCTTCGCCACGCTCAGGGCTGCGCTCACCTCCACCGCGGTACCGATCGAGAACACAACCGTGGTCGAGACTGGCGCCGGCCGCATCGACGTGGACCGGGCAACACGCCAGCAGGTGTTCGTGGACCAGGGCACCATGGACCTGGGCTACCTGTCCCGGCCGTTCGACCCGGACGAACTCCACCAGGAAAAGGCCCTGCGCTACCGCAACGACTCGGACTCGGCGGTCACCCTGCACCTGTCGACCACCCTGGTCGACAGGTTCGGAACACCGGCACCCGACGGTGCCCTGTCGGTGTCGCCGACCATTCTCACCGTGGCACCCGGCGCGTCGGCGAAGGCCACGGTGACACTGGATGCCTCGGCCATCGAACCGAGCACCTACACCGGGCGGGTCATCGCCGAGAACGACGGGGACCTGCGACTGGGCACCGCTGTCGGGTTCTACAAGCAGGACGACACGGCCGACATCACCTTCCGCGCCCTCGACCGACACGGCCAGCCGGCGATCGCCACACTGCGGCTGGCCCCGTACAAGAAGCAGGACTTCGACGGCCGGTACTTCCCCGACCTGTTCGCGGTCCAACCCGCCGAGCCCGAGGCGATCCTGCGAGTACCCGAGGGTGACTACAACCTGTGGGCGGTGATCCTCACCCTGGACGCCTCCGGCCGGTTCGTCGAGGAGAGAAGCATCGTGGGCCTGCCCCGGGTGCGAGCCCAGGCGCCGAACCCGACGATCGTGTTGGACGCGCGCAGGGCAAGCCCGGTGTCGCTGTCCACCCCACGTCCGTCCACAATCCGCTCCTTCACCCTGTCCTGGTGGCGTGGTACACCCGACAGCCCGTACCGCAGCTACGACTCGATGGGCGTGATGGTTGGCGACGGATCGCCCGAGCGGGTGTCGGTGGCCGGGACCGAGCGGGTCGATGACGCACCGTTCGTGGTGACCGCCGCCTACGACGCGGCACCGCCGGTTCTGGTCACCCGGGTCGGGGGTCAGACTCTTGACGCGGTGTGGGAGGCCGGCCCGCCGATCGACCAACGGGACCTGCACCTGCGTGTCGCCGACACGGGCGGCGCCAGCGCGGCCGAACTGGACGGCAGGTCGTTCACCGGCCAGGTCGCGCTGGTCCGTGAGACACCGGGCTTGTCCTACCAGGACCAGATCGACGCGGTGATCGACCACGGCGCCCGGGTGGTCCTGCTGTACTCGTCACAGCCCGGCGTGTTCTGGCCGACCGTGGGCGGCACCCGGACCGTGCTGGCGCTGCCCAAGAACCAGGGTGACGCGCTGCACACCCGACTGGCCCGCGGCCTGCCGGTGACCGTGCGCTTCGACGGGCAACCGACAGCGCCCTACGCCTACGACGTCGCGTTCACCGAGACCGGCTCGGTAGCCAACCGGTTCGCGCACACGGTGCGGCGCCACGACGTCGCCGAGGTTCGCACCGGAATCCACAGCACTGGAACAGACGAGCATGGCTACCGGATGCACGAGTTCTCCTACACGCCGTGTGGTTGCCACACCCCGTTGTTGGTGGACTACACGGCATCGGTCGGCCACACCCGCACCGAGTACGTCACCGCGCGGCCGGACACCCAGGTGGACTCCTACTGGCAGTACCTCTACGACCTGCCCGGTGACCTGATGTACCCACGGGATCCGGCCACCTACCAGCCGGGGCAACGGGTGACCGACGACTGGTTGAAGGCACCGTTCTCCCCCGGCCCGGCCAACGCCTCGTTCCGCCCACTGGGTGAATGGCACCAGACCACACGGTTCGGCGACATCATTGGATACGACGTTGTCGACTGGACCGACTCTGCCGGGCACTGGACATCGCAGGCCGCCTCCACCCGGCCGGTGAGCCGGCTCTACCGGGACGGAACGCTGGTCGGTTCGTCGGGCTTCTCGCTGCGTGGGAACGTTCGGGTGCCGGCCGAGGACGCCACGTACCGGCTGGAAGCCGACGTC
>DATCXL010000670.1:0-3186 GCA_036565825.1 Mycobacteriales bacterium | reverse complement strand
TGACCGCTGGCGGCAGGCTGATCGACACCGCCGACGTGTACTCCGACGGGATTTCCGAGGAGTGGATCGGGCGCTGGCTGCGTGCGGATCCATCACGCCGCGAGCGGGTGGTGCTGGCTACCAAGGGTCGGTTCGCCGTCTCCGGACAGCCTGGCGCCGGCCTGTCGAAGAAGTATCTGCACACCGCACTGGATGCCAGCCTGCGCCGACTTGGCGTCGACCACGTGGACCTCTACCAGGCACACGGTCCGGACAACCGCACGGCACTGTCCGAACTACTGGAGTTCTTCGACGAAGCCGTCGCGTCAGGCAGAACGACGCATGTCGGGGTCAGCAACTTCACCGGATGGCAGCTCGCCACCCTGGCCACCCAGGCCGGCAGCGACACCGGACCTGCGATCGTCGCCCACCAGCCCCAGTACAGCCTGCTGGCGCGTGAGGTTGAGTGGGAGGTGATGCCCGCCGCGATCCACCACGACGTCGGGGCGATCGTGTGGGGTCCACTGGCCGCGGGCTGGCTCACCGGGAAGTACCGCCGCGACCAGCCACCGCCCGCGGGGACCCGACTCGGAGAGGACCCCGACCGTGGTCTGGAGGCGTGGAGCCGCCGTGCCAACCCACACACGTGGGCCGTCCTTGAGACGCTGCGGTCGGTGGCGGAGGAAGCCGACGTGACGCCCGCACAGGCCGCGCTCGCCTGGGTGGCCGAACGCCCGGGGGTTCGCGCGGCGATCGTCGGTGCCCGCACCGCCGAACAGCTTCGGGGCAGCCTCGTGGCCGCCGAGGTACGGCTCACCGAGACGCAGACGGCGCGACTCGACGCCGTGAGCGCCCCGGGCACACCGGACTACCCGTACCAGTTCATCGGCCAACTGGCGGAGCGGACTGACTGAGCCCGTCGACCGATGCCGTACCCCCGACCGGTCAGGCCGTGCGGGCGACGACGAAGTCGACGAGCAGCTCCAGTGCATCGCGGGCCGAGGTGTCGGGCAGGTCCGCCAGCAGGGCCGCGGCCCGGCCGGCGTAGGAGGCGAGGGTCTGCCGGGCCCGCTCCATCGCCTCGGACGAACGCAGCAGCGCCAACGCCTCGGAGTGCAGCAGATCATCGGTCAGCGGCCCGCCCAGCAGGTCTCGCAACCGTGCGCCGGCCGGATCGTCGGAGGCCAACGCGTACAGCACCGGCAGCGTGCGTACACCCTCGCGCAGGTCGGTGCCGGGGTTCTTGCCCGACACGGTTCGTTCGGCGGCCACGTCGATCAGGTCGTCGGAGAGCTGGAAGGCGACCCCGATCGCCTCGGAGTAGCGCCGCACCACGTCGACGGTGCCCGCTGGCGCGCCGGCGAACATCGCCCCGAACAGACCGGACGTGGCGATCAGCGAACCGGTCTTCTCGGTGATCACGTGCAGATAGTGCGCCACCGGATCCTCGGCTGGCCCCGGGCCCACCGTCTCCAGGATCTGCCCGGTACACAGCCGTTCGAATGTGTGGGCCTGGATCCGCACCGCCTCCGGGCCAAGGTCGGCCAGGATCGACGACGCCCGGGAGAACAGGAAGTCACCGGTGAGGATGGCCACGGTGTTGTTCCAACGAGCGTTGGCCGACACCGCGCCGCGACGGACCACGGCCTCGTCCATCACGTCATCGTGGTACAGCGTGGCCAGGTGGGTCAGTTCGGCCACCACCGCGGCCGGCACCACGTCGGGCGCGGTCGGGTCGCCGAACTGCGCGGCCAGTAATGCCAGCAGCGGCCGGAACCGCTTACCGCCGGCGGACACCAGGTGTCCGGACGTCTCAGTGACGAACGGGTACTCACTGCGCACACTGGCGCGCAGCAGTTCCTCGACCCGGTCCAGGCCGACGCGTACCGCCGACTCCAGGGACGGATCGGTGAACGTCAACCCGGCAAGGCCGGGGCCCTGCGCTCCGGTCACGGTTCCCCCCGTCATGGCGAGGCCTCAGCCTGCGAAGATCGAGGCCTTGTCGGCCAGATCCAGGAACACCTGCGGGGCGATACCCAGCACCAGCGTCCCGATCGCGCCGACACCGAGCGCCACCTGGGTGGCCCAACCCGGAACGGCCACCGTCGGGCCGTTCTCGGCCGGTTCGGAAAAGTACATCATGACGATGACCCGCAGGTAGTAGAACGCCGCGACGGCACTGGCCAACAGCGCGATCACCACCAACGGTCCGGCTGTGCTGTAGGCGGCCTTGAACACCACGAACTTGCCGATGAACCCACTGGTCAGCGGGACACCGGCGAACGCCAGCAGGAACAGGGTGAACACCCCGGCCACCAGTGGCGAGCGCTTGGCCAGCCCGGCCCACTGGGACAGGTGGTTGGCCTCACCGTCCGCGCCGCGCACCAGCGTCACCACCCCGAACGCGCCGACCGTGGCCAGTCCGTAGCTGAGCAGGTAGAACAGCACGCTGGACAGACCGCTCTGGTCCAGTGCGATCAACCCGACGAGGATGAACCCGGCGTGTGCGACCGAGGAGTAGGCCAGCATCCGCTTGATGTCGGTCTGGGTCAGCCCCAACACCGCGCCCACCGCCATGCTGGTGATCGCGATGCCCCACATCATCGGCCGCCAGTCCCACTGCGTGGTGCCGAACGCGACGAAGAACACCCGCACCAACGCGCCGAACGCCGCGATCTTGGTACAACTACCCATCAGGCCGCTCACCGGCGTGGGCGCGCCCTGGTACACGTCCGGGGTCCAGGTGTGGAACGGGGCGACGCTGGCCTTGAACAGCAACCCGATGGCCAGCATCGCCAGGCCACCGAAGAACAGCGCGTCGCCCTTCTCGCTGCCGGCCGCGGCGGCCCGGATGTCGGCCAGGTTCACCGAGTCGGCGAACCCGTACAGCAGCGCCAGCCCGTACAGGAAGAACGCCGAGGCGAACGCGCCGAGCAGGAAGTACTTGACCGCCGCCTCCTGGGACAGCAGTCGCCGGCGACGGGCCAACCCGGCCAGCAGGTACAGCGGCAACGACAGCACCTCGAGTGCGACGAACATGACCAGCAGGTTGTTCGACGCGGCGAAGACCATCATGCCGGCCAGCGCGAAGGTGGTGAGCGGGAAGACCTCGGTCTGCATGTACCGGGAGGTGACCTGCCTGCGATCAGACGGACTACCGGCCGGCAGCGCGGCCTGCGCGACGAAGGCGCCGCCCGGCTCCAGCTG
>DATCXL010000656.1:0-2003 GCA_036565825.1 Mycobacteriales bacterium | reverse complement strand
CGCCGCTCGTCGGTGGCTGCCGCGCGTTCGGCCAGCGACCGGTACCGCCCGGCCAACACCCTCTCGTTCACCCGACGCACGTGCCCGACCAGGTCACCGAGCAACTCGGTCAACCCGTTCGGGCCGGTGGACGTCCACAGGCCGGCCGGCGCCAGCGGTGTGAACCCGGCGAAGGTGGCGCCCAGTCCCTCGGGATCGTGGACGTACAGGTGCAGCATGCCCGGTGGCACGGTGGCCAACATCCGCAACAGCAGCCCACTGACCAGATCCTCGGCCCGGCCCTGACCGGCGGCCGTGGCAGAGACCAGCAGGTGTGAGCGGTCCAGCAGTGGCAGCAGTACCGGCAGGGTGTCAGCACCAACCTGCGCGCTGCCGACCCGGTAGAGCCACGGGCCGTTGTGCGGGCTGTCGTCCGCGCCGTTCCGTGGGCCGTTCTGTGGGCCGGGTCGGGTGCCGGTGAGTACTTCGGTTGGATCGGCCGGCCAGTCCTCCCACCGGGCCGAGGCCAGACCCGGCGAGGCGGATCTGGCCAGCGCGCGCAGTTCACGCAGGTCGACGGTGTGCTGGGGGTGGCGCGTGGTCAGTTCGGCCAGGTCCCCCTCGGCCCTGGCCAGTGCGTCGCGGGCCGCGTCCAGGCGCGCCCTGCTGGCACCGCGGGCCAGCGCCAGATGACGACGCACCCGTTCCACCGACTCGGACTGTCTGCGCCTCACCGTGGCCCTCTCCTCGTGAATCCGCACCCGCGGCGCGCGCCGACCGGGCGCCCGGCGCCCTGCGCTGTGTGCGGATCACGGCAGTCCCAGCGGGCAGACGCTAGCGCATTCGTTGAGTGGGTCCGGTCCCTCGCCGGGGCGCAGTCCCGACAGACCAGGGCGGGGAACCGCGTCCACCGGCAACACCATTCGGACCACTCATCTAGATCATCGCGGTGTAGGTCTGGATCTCCTCGACGCCCAGTTGCACGGCCTCCTGGCACTCGGCGGCCTTCTCCAGGGCCTGCCCGAACGCGGCCCTCGCGTTCACCACCGCCTCGTGCCCACTGCCCTCCACGGTCAACGCCAGTAGTTCACGCACCTCGGTGAGTTTCTCGGCCGCGTGGGCGAGCGCCGCGTGGATCTCGTCGGCCTGGTCGAGCGCCTGGCCGATCGAGACCTTGACTTCGGCAACGCTGGTCACGGGCGCCTCCGGGAGGGCGGGTACGAACGTGGTGCCCGATCGGGCATCCCATCATGCCAGAGTCGACACCGTTCGTAACCCACCATACCCAAAGAGTCACTGAATTGGTTCAGTTCGTGGATCGAGCAGGCCGAGCAGGCCGTCGGCCACGGTCACCGGGTCGCCCGCCGGCGACAGGTGGTGGGAGTCCCGCGAGGCGGTGCGCCATCCTCGGGACCGGGCATCAGCCAGAAAACCGTCGTAGGCCGCCGAAAGCCGCAGGCTGCGTCGACGGCGGCACCACCTCGTGGCCGCGAGCGCAGTTTGGCCGCCAGGAACCAGTTCCAAATGACCTGGTCCGCAGGTGGCTTGTGGTGGATGCGTTGTGGTCTGGGATTTGAGGGGGGTGTGGGGTGGAGCGAAGCTCCCCCACAGAAGGCGACACAGCACCGCATAGCTGACGGCGCGGCTCCGGAGCCGGGGCTGTGCCCTGGCGAGGGTGTGAACCACTCATCCTGGCCGGGCCGACCAACGGGCTGAGCACCAGGACGAACCAGGTCATGGTGCCGGTGCCAGTACGTCAGGGTTCAGTTCGGCCAGCGAGCGGTGACCGGACAGCGCCAGGGTCAGGTCCAGTTCGGCCAGCAGGCAGCGCAGCACGTGGGTGACGCCCTCGGTACCGGCCAGGGCCAACCCGTACACGTAGGGCCGGCCGACCAGCACCGCCCGGGCGCCCAGCGCCAGCGCCCTGAACGCGTCGGCCCCCGACCGCACCCCGGAGTCGAACAGCACCGGTAACCCGTTGGCGGCGGCCACCACCGCGGGCAGGCAGTCCAGCGCACCGGCCG
>DATCXL010000636.1:0-4179 GCA_036565825.1 Mycobacteriales bacterium | reverse complement strand
CGACCGGATCGTGGTGGAGATCACCCAGCGGCCGGGGCAGAGCTTCCTGGACCGGATGATCGGCCTGGTCGAGGGAGCGAACCGCCAGAAAACCCCGAACGAGATCGCGCTGAACATTCTGCTGGCCAGCCTCACCGCGATTTTCCTGCTCGCGGTGGTGAGCCTCCAGCCGCTGGCGATCTTCTCCAAGGCACAGCAACCGGCGGTACCCGACAGCGACACGCTTAGCCGGTTCGGAGTGACCGGGGTGGTGATGGTCTCGCTGCTGGTCTGCCTCATCCCGACCACCATCGGAGCGCTGCTGTCGGCCATCGGTATCGCCGGCATGGACCGCATGGTGCGTCGCAACGTGTTGGCCACGTCCGGTCGCGCGGTTGAGGCGGCCGGCGATGTGAACACCCTGCTGTTGGACAAGACCGGCACAATCACCCTCGGTAACCGGCAGGCCGCCGAGTTCATGCCGGTAGGTGGGGCGACCGAGGCGGATCTGGCCGACGCCGCCCAGTTGGCCAGTCTGGCTGACGAGACACCCGAGGGTCGGTCGATCGTGGTGTTGGCCAAGCGGTGCCACGGGCTGCGGGAGCGGGCGGAAGGTGAGCTGGTCGACGCGGCGTTCGTTCCGTTCTCCGCGCAGACCCGGATGAGCGGCGTGGACCTGGACGGGGCCGCCGATCGACGGGGCCGCAGGGTACGCAAGGGCGCGCCCAGCGCGGTACTGGCGTGGGTGCGTGACCTTGGCGGACAGGAGCCGGCGGAGACCGGCGGCGTCGTGGATGGTGTGTCGGCGGCCGGCGGGACGCCGTTGGTGGTCGCCGAGGCGGTCGGCGACCAGGCCCGGGTGCTGGGCGTGATCCATCTCAAGGACGTGGTCAAGGCCGGACTGCGGGAAAGATTCGCCGAGTTGCGCCGAATGGGCATCCGCACCGTGATGATCACCGGCGACAACCCGCGCACCGCGCAGGCGATCGCCGCCGAGGCCGGAGTGGACGACTTTCTGGCCGAGGCAACCCCGGAGGACAAGATGGCGCTGATCCGGCGGGAGCAGGCCGGCGGCCGGCTGGTCGCGATGACCGGAGACGGCACCAACGACGCGCCCGCGCTCGCCCAGGCCGACGTGGGCGTGGCGATGAACACCGGCACCTCGGCGGCCAAGGAAGCCGGCAACATGGTCGATCTTGATTCGAACCCGACCAAGCTCATCGAGATCGTCGAGATCGGCAAGCAGCTTCTGATCACCCGCGGCGCGCTCACCACGTTCTCCATCGCCAATGACGTGGCCAAGTACTTCGCGATCATCCCGGCCGTCTTCGCCAGCCTGTACGGCGGGCTGGGCCGGCTCAACATCATGCGACTGGCCAGCCCGGAGTCGGCCATCCTGTCCGCGGTGGTGTTCAACGCGCTGGTGATCGTGGCGCTGATCCCGCTGGCCCTACGCGGCGTGCGGTACCGGCCCGGGGACGCGGCGGCGATGCTGCGGGTGAACCTGGCCATGTACGGGCTGGGCGGCTTGGTCGCACCGTTCGTGGGGATCAAACTGATCGACCTCGCCGTGCGGTTCCTGCCTGGAATCGGGTGATGTCAATGCACCTTCGGCTTCCCACCCTGGTGCGTACCCATCTGGCCGCCCTGAGGATGTTCGTCGCGTTCACCGTGCTGCTCGGCCTCGCCTACCCGCTGTTCATGGTCGCGGTGAGCCGGGCACCGGGACTGTCCGGGCCCGCGGACGGGTCCCTGCTGCGCGATCCCGCCGGCCGGTTGACCGGCTCGTCCCTGCTCGGGCAGTCGTTCACCGACCCGGCCGGCACACCGCTGGCGCGCTACTTCCAACCCCGCCCGTCCGTCGGCGGCTACGACCCGAGGGCCACCGGCGGGTCCAACCTGGGCCCGCAGAGCATCGTGGACGCCCCGGGAAAGCCCAGCCTGCTCACCCAGGTGTGCCGGCGTTCGCTGGCTTCCGGCCAGCGTGACGGCGTGGACCCACGGCGTCCCTACTGCACCCCCGACGGGGTCGGCGCCGTGCTGGCGGTGTTCCGCACCGGGGGTACGACCGGACCGGTCACCCGGGTGGTGAGCGTCAACCAACGATGCCCGGCCACCCCGTTCGTGAGCACCTTCGCCGGCGTGCCGGTGCGGTGTACGCCGGCCGACACGGACAGTTCGGCGGCCACGCTGGTGCCGGTACGCGTCGCCGGCGGCACATCCGGCGCCGGGAGGGTTCCACCCGACGCGGTCAGCGCGTCGGCCTCCGGGATCGATCCGCAGATCAGCCCCGCCTACGCCGAAGAACAGGTGTCACGGGTGGCCCGGGCTCGGGGTCTACCCGAATCCGTGGTGCGTGACCTGGTGCGCCGGTACACCAGGCACAGGCTGCTCGGCTTCCTGGGTGAGCCGCGGGTGAACGTGCTGCGACTCAACCGAGCCCTGGACCACACGTACCGGCGGTGAGCAGCACACTGGACGACATGACACGGGGACGGCTGAGGGTCTACCTCGGGGCCGCCCCGGGCGTCGGGAAGACCTACGCCATGCTTGCCGAGGCCCGACGCCGCGCCGACCGGGGCACCGACGTGGTCGTCGGCTTCGTCGAGACGCACGGCCGGCAGTTGACCGCGGCCCTACTCGAGGGGCTGGAGGTCATCCCCCGCCGCACCCTGACCCACCGTGGAGTGACGTTCACCGAAATGGACGTCGACGCGGTCCTGCGGCGCCGACCAGAGGTGGCATTGGTCGACGAACTGGCGCACACCAACGTCCCGGGTTCCCGCAACGCCAAACGCTGGCAGGACATCCGGGAACTGCTGGCCGGCGGCATCGACGTCATCTCCACGGTCAACGTGCAGCACCTGGAGTCCCTCAACGACGTGGTGGAGACCATCACCGGGGCGACCCAGCGGGAGACCGTGCCCGACGAGGTGGTGCGCTCGGCGGACCAACTCGAACTGGTCGACATGTCGCCGGAGGCACTGCGCCGCCGGCTTGCGCACGGCAACGTCTACGCCGCGGACAAGATCGACGCCGCGCTGGCCAACTACTTCCGGGTCGGCAATCTGACCGCGCTGCGCGAGTTGGCCCTGCTGTGGGTGGCCGACCGGGTCGACGAGGGTCTACGGCACTACCGCGCCGAGCACGGCGTAACCGGGCTGTGGGAGGCCCGCGAACGGGTCGTGGTGGCGCTGTCCGGAGGCCCGGAGGGTGCCACCCTGATCCGCCGGGCGGCCCGGATCGCGGCCCGGGCGGCCGGTGGCGAGTTGTTGGCCGTACATGTCGCCCGCAGTGACGGCCTGACCGGGGCCTCACCGGTCGATCTGGCCGAACAGCGCCGGCTGGTCGAGTCGATGGGCGGCAGCTACCACGTCGTCGTCGGCGAGGACACCCCGGCCGCGCTGCTGGACTTCGCCAGGGCCGAGAACGCTACCCAACTGGTGTTGGGCACCAGCCGGCGTGGTCGGCTGCACACCTTCCTGGCCGGGCAGGGCATCGGTTCCACCGCGATCCGGGAGTCCGGTGAGATCGACGTGCACATGGTGACCCACGAGCGGTCCGCCGGGCGGCGGCTGCCCAGGCTCAGCCGTGGACTCACCGTCCGCCGGCGGCTGACGGGTGCCGCACTGGCGGTCGTCCTGCTGCCCGTGCTCACCGTGGCACTGACCCAGCTCAGGTCCGAGTTCACCCTGCCCAGCCAGTCGCTGTTCTATCTGCTGGCCGTGGTGGTGATCGCACTGGTCGGCGGACTGTGGCCGGCCCTGGCCGCCGCGGTGGCCTCCAGCCTGCTGCTGAACTGGTTCTTCGCCCCACCGTTCCACACACTCACCGTCGCCGAGGGCAACAACGTGCTGGCGCTGGCGGTGTTCGTGGTGGTGGCCGCGATGGTCTCCTCGGTGGTTGACCTGGCCGCCCGGCGCACCGCCGAGGCGGCGCGGTCCTCGGCGGAGGCCAGGACGCTGTCGGCGCTGGCCGGTGACGTGCTGCGCGGCGAGCATGTGCTGCCCGGGCTGCTTGAGCGGCTGCGGGAGACCTTCGGGATGTGCTCGGTCAGTCTGGTCGAGCGCGGTGAGGGGGGCTCCTGGCAGACGGTGGGTAGCGCCGGCGGACCCTGCCCGGAGCCGGTCGACAGCGACACGGTGCCGGCGGGTGAGGACCTGATGTTGGTCCTGTACGGACGGCCGCTGCCGGCCGGCG
>DATCXL010000632.1:0-4687 GCA_036565825.1 Mycobacteriales bacterium | reverse complement strand
CGCCCGCCCGTACGGTCAGTACCCGCCCTACGGGGCGCCGCCCCCGGGGTTCCCCCCGCCCTCCCGGTCGGATGGGAACACCGGGGGCCGCCGTCGACGGACGGTGGCCACGGTGGCGGGAGTACTGGTCGCCGCTCTGGTCGGTGGCGGGGCTGGCGCGGTGGTGGAACACCGACTGGACCATGACCGCGATGCGGTGGCCAGCTCACTGGACGCGCCGGTACTGCCCAGAGGCGCGTCGAACGCGCCGACCGGCTCGGTGGAGCAGGTAGCCAACGCGGTGCTGCCCAGCGTCGTATCGATCACGGTCGCCACTTCCAGCCAGGGCGACGAGGGCACCGGAGTCATCCTCAGTTCCGATGGCCTGGTTCTGACCAACAACCACGTCATCGCCGCGGCTGCCGAGGGCAACGGCCGGGTCACCGTGACGTTCAACGACGGCAAGAGCGCCACCGCCCAGATCGTCGGCCGGGACCCGACCTCGGATCTGGCCGTGATCCGCGCAGAGAACACCAGCGGGTTGCAACCGGCGGCGCTGGGTCGGTCCGGTGATCTGGCGGTGGGCCAGCAGGTGGTTGCCATCGGGTCCCCGCTGGGGCTGTCCGGCACCGTGACGTCCGGCATCGTCAGCGCCCTGAATCGGCCGGTGCGCACGGGTGACGCCAACAATCCTCAGGGCACGGCCACAGTCATCGAGGCGATCCAGACCGACGCCGCTATCAACCCCGGCAACTCGGGCGGACCACTGGTCAACCTGAAGGGGCAGGTCGTCGGGGTCAACTCGGCGATCGCGACGGTTGGTCAGTCACTCGGGGGCGGACAGGCCGGCAACATCGGCGTGGGGTTCGCCATCCCGATCGACCAGGCCAGGCCCATCGCGGACGAGTTGATCAAGCAGGGGCACGCCGACCACCCGCAACTCGGCGTGCAGGTGAGGGTAGGCCAGGCGACCGGCGCCAACCCCAACGGCGGCATGATCGCCCAGGTCATTCCCGGTGGAGCGGCCGACAAGGCCGGGCTCAGGGCGAACGACGTGGTCACCCGGGTGAACGATCAGAAGGTCGACAGCGGGGACGCCCTGATCGCCGCCATCCGGGCGCACCGCCCGGGCGACAAGGTCACCCTGACCTACACCCGGGATGGCTCATCGCACAGCGCCACGGTCACCCTGGGACAGGGGTAGCGGTCACGCCCACGGGTGCGCCCATGCTGACCTCAACCTGGGTCGGCAGGACAGAATGTCGGCGGTCCGGCAATGCTCGGGCCGCCGACATCCCGTGTCATCGCGCTGCGGGTCAAAGAGTGTGGCTCCGCCCGGAGGCCTGACACTCGCCGGCTGGGGGCCTGACACCAGCCGGCTCCTGACACCAACCCTTGACACCAGCCCGGTCTGGTCGCGCCCCGGACCGGAAGGGCCGAGGGGGGCGTGGGGTGGAGCGAAGCTCCCCCCACACAGGGCAACACAGCACACCAACCCCGCTCCGGCAGCACCCGGAGCCGGGGCTCCGCCCCGGCGAGGGGACGACAAGCTACAGCAGCGCGTCCACCGCGATCACGACGAACAGCAACGCCAGATAGCTGTTGGACAGGTGGAACAGCCGCATCGGCTTGGGCTGAACCCCACCGGCATCACCATCGCCGTTCGTGGCGCGCCGGACGCGGCCATACAGCCGGTGTGCCTCGGCCAGGAACCAGCCGCCGAACCCCATGGCACACAGGCCGTACAGCCAGGACGTGGCCAGCGGCCACAGCAGCAGCGAGGTCAGCACAGTGGCCCAGCCGTACCACAGGATCTGGCGCACCACGGTGAGCGGCGAGGCCACCACCGGCAGCATGGGCACCCCCGCCCTGGCGTAGTCCTCACGGAACCGCATGGCCAACGGCCAGTAGTGGATGGGGGGCCAGAAGAAGACGACGAAGAACAGCACCACCGGCGGCCAGTCCAGCCCGCCGGTCACCACCGACCAGGCGATCAACACGGGCATGCAGCCGGCGGCACCGCCCCACACGATGTTCTGCGAGGTGCGCCGCTTGAGTCCAAGGGTGTAGACGCAGACGTAGAACAGGATCGCGACGGCGGTCAGCACTGCCGCAAGTGCGTTGGTGGCCGCCAGCATGAGGCTCACCGCGACAACCCCGAGCACGCTGCCGAACACCAGCGCACCACGTGGGCTGACCGTGTGCCTTGCGAGCGGCCGGTGCGCGGTGCGCCGCATCACCTGATCGATGTCCCGGTCCAGGTAACAGTTCAACGAGTTCGCGCTGCCCGCGGCCAGTGAGCCACCCACCAGGGTCACCACAAGCAGGCGAGCCGGCGGGAGGCCGTTCGCGGCAAGCATCATGGTCGGCACCGTGGTCACCAGGAGGAGTTCGATGATCCGCGGCTTGGTCAACGCGACATAGGCTCGAACCATCGCGAACGGTGACCGGGTGCCAGCTGCCCGTTCCAGAATGGCGGTCACCTCCGAGCCTTCCTCGGGGTTGTCCGGGGGGTCATCGGTGAGGCACCTCGGTGGGAAAAGGGACACACGGCGACGCCGTGGTGGCGGTTCCTTACTGTAGTCGCCGCGGTGGGGCACCAGGCTCGGGGGTACTGGCCTCGGTCGGTCTACCGGATCGCGGCGGCACGGCGACACCGGACCCGGCCCCGGCGCCGGGTCGGACGTCGGTCTCCCCAGACGAGAGAACCCAGCAGCGCGTCGGGAAGGAACTCGGCCAGATGGTCGGTTCCGGGTCCTCGCCGGGGCGGAGCCCCGGCTCCGGAGTCCCGCCGCAGGGGGCATGGTGCTGTGTTGCCTTCTGCGGGAGCCTCGCTGCACCCCTCCCCGCTCAAACCCCCTGGCCCGCGGGGACGGCGGGCAGACATCTTGGAATCAACCGTCTTGTTTGGCATTCCTCGCAACGTTCCAACTACGAGTGAATGCCGCAAGCGTGGCGAAAAATCGCGTGCACCCAATATCGGAGCGACTGACCGGACGCTTCGGTGCGAGACAAACTCGGAAGACGTCTGGGGTCGCAGGTGGCCGAACGGCCCGGTCACGGCGGCGTCGGGTCAGTGTCCGTGGGCCGGCTGGCGCGCCGGCGGCTGGACAGCAGGCGGGTTCGTCACACACTAGGGTTGGTCCGACTACCGAATCCGGCCCTCACGCACGGGCGACCAGAGTGCGGGGCCAGATCGCACCGGAGGAGCCAGACCCGCGTGATTCATGACCCGAACACCCCGCACCAGGCGTACCCCGAGGACTGGACCGACCTCGACAGGCGTGCTGTCGACACGATCCGCGTGCTGGCGATGGACGCGGTGGAAAAAGCTGGAAACGGTCACCCGGGCACCGCGATGAGTCTCGCCCCGGCGGCCTACCTGCTCTTCCAACGACTCCTCCGGCACGATCCGGCCGACCCGGCGTGGATCGGCCGAGACCGGTTCGTGCTGTCCTGCGGGCACAGCAGTCTGACCCTCTACATCCAGCTCTACCTCTCCGGTTACGGTCTGGAGCTGTCTGACCTGCAGGCGCTGCGGACCTGGGGATCACTCACTCCCGGCCACCCCGAGCACGGCCACACCGTCGGGGTGGAGACCACCACCGGTCCGTTGGGGCAGGGCGTGGGCAACGCGGTCGGGATGGCCATGGCCAGTCGGCGCGAGCGCGGCCTGTACGACCCGGACGCGCCCGCCGGACACAGCCCGTTCGACCACACGATCTGGTGCTTCACCTCGGACGGGGACATGCAGGAGGGCGTCAGTGGCGAGGCATCGTCGCTGGCCGGGCACCAGCAGCTGGGCAACCTGGTGGTGCTCTACGACGACAACCACATCTCGATCGAGGGCGACACCGATGTCGCCTTCAGCGAGGACGTGGCCAAACGGTACGAGGCGTACGGCTGGCACGTGCAGACCGTCGACTCGGGCGAGAACGTGGCCGCCCTCCAACAGGCGCTCGTCGCCGCCCGCGAGGAGACCGACCGGCCCTCGCTGGTGCGGGTGGGCACCGTCATCGGTTGGCCGGCGCCGAACAAGCAGAACACCGGCAAGGCGCATGGTGCCGCGCTGGGTGCCGCGGAGGTGGCCGCGACCAAGGAGATCCTCGGGTTCGATCCGGGTCAGACGTTCCAGGTCAGCTCCGAGGTGCTCGACCACGCCCGGGCGGTACGGGAGCGAGGCGCGGCGCTGCACGCGGAGTGGCAGCAGTCGTTCGACTCGTGGTCGCAGGCCAACCCGCAGGGCCGGGCGTTGTTGGACCGGATACTCACCCATACTCTCCCGCGCGACTGGGACAGTGCGCTGCCCACCTTCCCCGCCGACCCGAAGGGCATGGCCACCCGGAAGGCATCAGGCGAGGTACTCAGCGCACTCGCACCGGTGCTGCCCGAGTTGTGGGGAGGCTCGGCCGACCTCGCCGAGTCGAACAACACCACGATGGCCGGTGAACCCTCCTTCCTGCCGACCGAGCACCAGACGAAACTGTTTCCGGGCAGTCCTTACGGCCGCACACTGCACTTCGGTGTCCGCGAGCACGCGATGGGCGCGGTCCTCAACGGCATCGCGCTGCACGGGGGGACCCGGCCGTACGGCGGGACCTTCCTGGTGTTCAGCGACTACATGCGTCCGGCGGTCCGGCTGGCCGCGCTGATGGGACTGCCGGTCACCTACGTGTGGACGCACGACTCGATCGGGCTCGGTGAGGAT
>DATCXL010000603.1:0-4483 GCA_036565825.1 Mycobacteriales bacterium | reverse complement strand
GGTGGCGCACGGTCTTCCGACCCGGGGCCTGGATGTCGAAGCCCCTGACGGGATGGAATCTGGGCGGTACGCGGTGGCGCGACTGCTCGACAGCCCGGCACCCGACGGCCCGCCCACCGGCGTCGTGTGTGCCAGCGACTCGCTCGCCCTGGGCGTGCTGGCCGAACTGCGACGCCGCGGCCTGCGTCCCGGCGCCGACGTGGCGGTGGTCGGGTTTGACGACACGCCCGCGGCGGTCATCGGACTGTCGAGTGTCAGCCAACCAACCACCGAGGTCGCCGAGGCCTGCCTACGGCAGTTGCGGCCGCTACTCGACCAGACTCCCGCGGACTCGGCGCGGCAGATCCTGCTGCCCCCACTGCTCGTCGTACGCGCATCGTCTGCCGCACCACCGCCCTGACCGGACACCCCTCCGGCGGCAAGGACGTACCAAGGAGGTCCCGATGCGGATATCTGTCTCCCGAACGCTCGGCGTACTCACGGCCGTCGCGGCGCTGGCCACCACCGCGGCCTGCGGCAGCGGTTTCGACAACAACTCGGCAACCCCGCAGAAGACCGGAAAGGCACACCTGAACGTCCTCGTCGCGACCAGCGGCACCGCCGACCTTGACGCGGTCAGGCAGGCAGCGGCTAAGTGGGCGGCGAGCACCGGATCGACAGCGACCGTCTCGCCGGCGCAGGACATGAACCAGCAGCTCACCCAGGGCTTCGCCAGTGGCAAGCCGCCGGACGTGTTCATGGTCGACGCCACCCAGTTCGAGGCATACGCGAAGGCCGGCGACCTGGAGCCCTACGGCCAGACCCTGTCCTACCGGGACGACCTCTACCCGACGCTACGGCAGTCCTTCACCCTCGACGGCACGTTGTACTGCGCGCCCAAGGACTTCTCCACCCTGGCGTTGGAGATCAACAACGCGGCGTGGCAGAAGGCCGGCCTGACCGACGCGGACGTACCGACCACGTGGGACCAACTGGAGACGGTGGCCAGGAAGCTCACCACCGGCAAGCAGGTCGGGCTCGCCCTGGGCGACACCAGGGACCGGATCGGCGCGTTCATGGTCCAGGCCGGCGGCTGGGTGACCAGCGATGACCAGCGCACGGCCACCGCCGACACCCCGGCCAACCTGGAGGCGCTGCAGTTCGTGCAGAAGCTGCTCGCCGAGGGCGTGGCGAAGTACCCCAAGCAGCTCGACTCGGGCTGGAGCGGCGAGGCGTTCGGCAAGGGTAGGGCCGCGATGGCGATCGAGGGCAACTGGTTGCGGGGCGCCATGAAGACCGACTACCCCGACATCTCCTACCGGGTGGTGCCGTTGCCGTCCGGTCCGAAGAGTCAGGGCACCCTGTCGTTCACCCAGTGCTGGGGTGTCGCGGCGAAAAGCCAGTTCAAGCAGCAGGCGATCGACCTGGTGAACTCGTTCATGACGCCCGAGCAACAGATGGTCTTCGCCGACGCCTTCGGTGTCATGCCCTCGCGCATGTCGGTGCGGGCGGAGTACCAGCAGAAGTTCCCGCAGGACGCGGCCTTCCTCGACGGCGCCGACTACGCCAGGGGCCCGGTCACGGCGCCCACGATGAACGCCGTGCTGGCCGACTTCGACACCGGGCTACAGGGTCTGCCGCAGGCCGATCCCGAGCAGATCCTGCGACGCCTGCAGAAGCACACGGCGGATGCGTTACAGCACTGACCCGATGAAGGAACGCCCCGTGACCCCGGGTGACCGACCACGGACCAGACCAACAAGGCCACGGAACGGCCCGGGGATCCGTGGCCGGGAGGGGGTCGCGGGCTGGCTGTTCGCGGCGCCGGTCGTGGTGATCCTCGGGCTGTTCCTGCTGGCGCCGATCCTGCTGGCGCTGTGGGTCAGCCTGAGCGACTGGAACGGAAGCGGCAGTCCGCTGGCCAGCGGTGTGCACTTCGTCGGCGGCCGCAACTACGCCGCCCTGCTCACCCGTGACGGTTTGGCCCGCGACGACTTCATGGTCAGCCTGCGGAACAACTTCTACTACGTGCTCCTTGTCGTTCCACTACAGACGGTGCTGGCGCTCGGGCTGGCGCTGGCGCTGCACCGTCGGCGACTGGCGGGCAGGAACTTCTTCCGTACCGCGTACTACTTCCCCAGTGTGACCAGCTCCGTGGCGATCTCGGTGGTGTTCCTCTTCCTGTTCAGCAGTTCCGGAACGATCAACGCGCTGCTCCGACTGGTCGGGGTGCACGGACCGAGTTGGTTCGCCGACCCACGCGGGATACTGCAACTGCTGCTCTTCCAGCTCGGTCTGGCCGACCCCGCACACCCGCCCGCGATGTTGGCCGGCCACCACGTGTTCGGGCTGTCGGTGTGGGACTGGCTGTCTGGACCCAGTGTGGCGATGTGTTCGATCGTCTTCCTGGTGGTGTGGACCTCGGCCGGCGGATACATGCTGATGTTCCTGGCCGCGTTACAGAACCTGCCGGTGAGCGTGCAGGAGGCGGCCGTGGTCGACGGTGCGACACCATCGCAGCGCCTGCGGCGGGTCACCCTGCCCATGATCCGCCCGACCGTCTTCCTGGTACTCACCATCGGGCTGATCGGCACCTGGCAGGTCTTCGACCAGATCTATGTGATGAGCCAGGGAAACCCGGGAAAGACCACGCTGACTCCGGCCTACCTGTCCTACACCACGTCGTTCACCTCGCAACAGTGGGGCCGGGGAACGGCGATCGCGTTCATCCTCTTCCTGGTGATCGTGGTGTTCACCGTGATCCAGCGATGGGTGCTGCGTGAGCGCGACGGGCGGCGCCGGTGGTCGCGGAGACCGACGGCATGACCAGGCAGAGGTCACGGCGCGAGACGCTGCGGTCCCGCGCGGCCCGGATCGCCGGCCTGGCGGCGCTTGTGGTGGTCGCGGCGGTGTACCTGTACCCGTTCCTGATACAACTCGGAACCTCGTTCAAGACCGACCATGACGCCACCGCGCACCCGTTGAACCCGATCCCGCAGACATGGACCACGGCGGCGTTCCGGCAGCTCGCGCAGGTCGACTTTCCGCGCTGGGCGCTGAACTCCGCGGTGGTGGCGGTCTGTGTGACGGTCGGGCGGGTCTTCTTCGACTCGCTGGCCGGCTACGCGCTGGCCCGGATGCGGTTCCGCGGTCGCGGCGCGCTGTTCGCCGCGGTCATCGCGGTGATGGCGGTACCCAGCGTGGTGGAACTGATCCCGAAGTTCCTGATGCTCAACCAACTCGGGATGTACGACTCCTACGCCGGCATGATCGTGCCACTGATGGCCGATGCCGCCGGTGTGTTCATCATGAAGCAGTTTCTGGAGTCGATCCCGGCCAGTGTTGAGGAATCGGCCCGGATCGACGGCGCGGGTCCGTTCCGGACCTTCTGGTCCGTGGTGCTGCCGATGGCCCGCCCGGCCCTCATCACGCTGACCATCCTGTCCTTCCAGGCGTCATGGAACGAGTTGCCGCACTTCATCATCTCCAGGCAGAGTCCGTCACTGTCCACACTGACCACCGGTGTCGCGTCGCTGGTGTCGGGCCAGCTCGGCTCCGGGAACCGGTTCCCACTCAAGCTGGCCGCGGCGTTGCTGATGACGATCCCGGTGGCGCTGGTCTACCTCACCTTCCAGCGGTACTTCGTCCGGGGAGCCAACGAGGGCGTCGACAAGGGCTGACAGGACACGCGAGCCGGGCAGTCACTGTGTCAGGAGTTCCGGGTCCCCCGCGGATGGCGCCGCTACCGCACGATTCGTCGGCGCGCATCGTGCGACAGGCCGCGCGAAGCTGCACCTGTGTGGGTGTCTGGCGTGACGCCGGTGGTGTGCGACAGAAAGCGCGGTGCCGCCCCGCGGCCCTGAGGGCTCAACGGGACGGCACCAGGCCCGGTGCGGTGATGACCAGTCACCCCACCAGAGAAAGGAGCTAGTGAATTTCGAAACCTACCCCAACCAGCAATCCGCCCCTGCTGGACTGGATGGTCACGGTGCTACCGGTGGGCGTCACCGAACTGTTGCGCTGACGCACGCTCCACGCACCGGTGGTGTCGACCTGCGCGATGCCGATGACCGTGCCGGTGGTGCCGTTGCCCAGGTAGACGGTGACAATGTTGTTGTCCAGGATCGAGGACGTGCCCTCGACCCGCCACTCCTGGCTGTCTGGCCGGTACTCCGACCGGGTGATGGACAGTGCGTCGGGTGTCGCGGTGACGCTGACCTGGTCCGACGCGGTACCACCGGGGCCGGTCACGTCGACCTGGAACACCAGCGGAGTGGTGCCCGCCGGCATGGTGAACGTCGGACGCGCGGTGTCCGCCGAGGCCAGCGTGACCGCCGTGCCAGACACCTGGGTCCATGCGTATGTGGCAGCCCCGGTGGATCCGGTGGCGTCGAGCACCACAGGGTTACCCACCAGCACGGTCTGGTCCGGTCCGGCGTTGGCCACCGGCGCGGTGACGGCCTCCACCGTCACGACGATGTCATCGGTGGACGGACCCTGCGGG
>DATCXL010000600.1:0-2150 GCA_036565825.1 Mycobacteriales bacterium | reverse complement strand
CGCGGCCCCCGGGGCCCAGCGCGCCCAGGTCGGCCAGTCCGGCGAGCAGGCCCGCGGTGAAGGCGTCTCCGGCGCCGACGGTGTCGACAACCTTGACGGCTGCGGCCGGGCGGGACACCTGGTGTCCGGTCGCGGTGATCGCGGTGGCGCCGCGACCGCCGCGGGTCACCACGACCAGTCGGGGGCCCAGCCGTGACCATGCCCGGGCGACCTGTAGTGGGTCGTGGTCGGGGTGCGCCCAGGCCAGGTCCTCGTCACTGACCTTGACCAGGTCGGCCAGTCCGACCAGTCGTTCCACCCGGGCGCGGGCGGCGCGGTAGTCCCCCATCAGTGCTGGGCGCACGTTCGGATCGAAGCAGATGGTGACCGCGCCACGGTGGTGTTCCCGGCGCAGCAGGGCCTCGATGGCGTTGGCACCAGGTGGGATCCACGACGCCAACGAGCCGGTGTGCAGGGCCGACACGTCGGCGGGCAGCGGGTCGGGCAGGTCGGTGGGTTGCCACTGCCAGTCGGCGGTGCCCGCGACGTAGAACCGGTAGTTGGCGTGGCCGTGGCGGTCCAGGGAGGTGATCGCGACGGTGGAGGGTTCCTCGGCGTGGACCAGGTCGCGGTCGGACACCCCGGCGGCGGTCAGGTGTGCGCGCAGCAGCCGACCGAACGGGTCGTCGGCCAGTCGGGCGAGCAGTGATGTCGGTTCGTCGAGCCTGGCCAGTCCTACCGCCACGTTGAGGGGGCTGCCGCCCGGGCAGGCCTGGTACATGCGGTCCCCGCGGTCGACGAGGTCAACGAGCCCCTCCCCACACACCGTAATCACTTCTACCCCCTTCGCGTCGGATGTCGCGGTTGTGCGTACGCTCTGGGCGTTCAGGGATCCGCGTGTCGGCAGTCTGTCATCGCACCCGTCGAAGCAACATCGGAGGTATCGACCGTCGTGTCCGAGGTGGCCATAGTGGGCGGCCGGGTCGTCCCGGTCGAGGGTGATCCGATCGAGTCGGGAACGGTCGTGCTGCGGGACGGGAAGATCGCCGCGGTCGGTGGGCCTGGGGTCCCCATCCCCGAGACGGCCACCGTCGTGGACGCCACCGGCCGGTGGGTGACGCCCGGCTTCATGGACGCGCACGCCCACGTCGGTACCTCTGAGGAGGGGATTGGTTGGGCCGGCAACGACACCAACGAGATCAGCGAGCCGGTCACCGCGCAGGTGCGCGCGCTGGACGCGGTCAACCCGGCCGACCAGGGGTTTCGTGACGCGATCGGCGGCGGCGTGCTGGCGGTCAACGTCAACCCCGGGTCGGCCAACCCGATAGGCGGGCAGACCGTCGCGTTGAAGTGTTGGGGCCGTACGGTCGACCAGATGGTGTTGCGTAGTCCCAGTGGTATCAAGTCGGCTCTTGGGGAGAACCCCAAGCGGGTGTACGGCGACCGGAAGGTGATGCCCACCTCGCGGCTGGGTACCGCCGCGGTGATCCGTGACGCCCTCACCCAGGCGGCCAACTACCTGGCCCGGTTACAACACGCCGACCCTGACGGGCCGGCACCCGAGCGGGATCTCAAACTGGAGGCGCTTGGTCTGGCGCTGCGTGGGGAGATTCCGTGGCGGCAGCACTGCCATCGGGCCGACGACATCGCCACCGCGATGCGTATCGCGGCGGAGTTCGGGTACCGGTTGGTGATCGACCACGGCACCGAGGCGCACCTGATCGCCGACGTGGTCGCGGCAGCGGGCATCCCGGTGGTGATCGGGCCGCTGTTCACGACCCGGTCCAAGGTGGAGTTGGCGAACAGGTCCATGTCCAGCCCGGGGTTGCTGGCCGCGGCCGGGGTGACCATCGCGATCACCACCGACCACCCGGTGGTGCCCATCCACTTTCTCATCCACCAGGCCACCCTGGCGGTCAAGGAGGGGCTGGACCGCGACACCGCGATGCGCGCGGTGACGATCAACCCGGCCCGTATCGCCGGCGTCGACGACCGGATCGGTTCGCTGGAGGTCGGCAAGGACGCCGATCTTTGTGTGTGGTCTGGTGACCCGCTGGACGTGATGAGCAGGGTCGAGCAGGCGTTCGTCGACGGGGCGCAGGTGTACCGCTACGACCACGCCCGACGGACGGGTGTGTTCGGCTGAAGCCGCGGGGGGTACCGGCCGGTCG
>DATCXL010000598.1:0-2196 GCA_036565825.1 Mycobacteriales bacterium | reverse complement strand
TCCTGGACCGAGCCAGCACCGACCCGAGCGTCCGCCGGTTGGTCGACTCGGGCCGGCTCGCCGAGCCGTACTGGTACCTGGACTCCGCGTTGACCACACCGGGACCCGGTGCGGAGGTGTTCCCGGTCGACCCGGGCGCGGCCCGCCCACCGGTGGCCGGGGTGATCTGCCCGGACGCGCCCTGCACGGTGCCGGACCGGCCAGATGTGGCCAGGTTGCGCCAGCTCTTCGGCGACGGCTTCGTGCTGCTGCTCGCCCGGAAGGACCAGGTCTCCGCGGCCCGGGCGGCATGCGCCGCGGTGACCGCGCCGGTGGCGGTACACGCGGTCGACGACATCGACCACACCGGGGCGGTGGCGACCGCGCTGCGGGTCGAGGCTGACTCGGCGCACCTGGTGCGCCCGGACGGGTACCTGGCCGCGGTACCACCCCGGTTCGACCCGGCCGTGTTGCGCGCCGCGGTCGGGCGGGCGACCGGACAGGATCCGAGCCCACACGGGTCCACCGGGTCCACGGGGTCCACCGGGCCTGCTGGGTCTGCTGGGTCGTGACGAGTTTCGGCCGCGTGTTCAGGGCTGTTCGGCGGCGCGGCCGGCCGGGTCGGGTCCGCCCTGGTCGAGCCGGAACGGCGGGTAGGCGTCGGTCATCAGGGTGGCGTAGGCGGTCACCCGGAGCACCCATCGGTTCAGTCCGACGATCAGGTCGTACAGCCCCAGGGGGTACCGGCCGAGCACGGCCAGGCTGACCGCGACGAACAGCACCAGGAGTTTGATCAGGCCGCCGTTCTCCCATCCCGAGTCCGACTTCCAGCCGGTGAAGATGGCGACCACCAGGTAGTGCGGCAGCGCCAGCAACCACCACTTCACCAGTACCAGCCCACGGGACAGCCGATCCGGGTAGGGAACCCGCAGCGTGGCCGGGTAGTCGGTGTGCTCGGCCAGGCTGAACGGCGGGTACCGGTCGGTGCCCAGCCCGGCGTAGGAGTAGTACCCGACCCGCCAGGTCCAGCGCAGCACACCGAGGTTGAAGTCGAAGAGTTGTCGCGGGTAGCGGGTGGTGATCAGGATCGCGAAGAACGCGACCACGGTCACCACGGCGAAGGCGATCCACAGGAAGAACAGCACCAGGTAGTGCGGCAGCAGGATGATCCACTTGACCAGCCACAGCCAGCGCGACAGTGGGTGGTCCAGCCTGGCATCGACCTGTACCGGGTGGACGGTGTCAGCTGGTGGAAACATGCCCGTCTCCTTCCGGCTCGCAGTCCACCTCGGTCCGACCCGCACATCGGCAGATCCGCCGATCGACCGATCCGTATGTCCGCCGATCCAGCGGATCGCACCGGTGCCCCACATCGCACCCGCACACGGACGGTGTGATGGCCACTTCGGACCGTGATATCAGTGTCGCGTCCCCCACACCGTCGGTGCGAGGGTCGAACGCCCCCCGTCTCCCGTCGAAGGACCCGTCATGGTAGGCATCTGACACACACGGTGACGGTGTCACCCGTCAGCTTGTGATCTGGTCCCGATCGGACGATGATGTTGGTTGCCAGATGACCCGGACGGCCCACTCGGGGTGGCTGCGTACAGCCGACAGCGCTGAGCAACCGAGTCATGGTTCGCGAGTGACCCGGCCCTCGGTGAGGACTGGTTTCCCCTTGCGGAGTGCCGGTTCGTGATCCTGGGGGACAGTCGGGCGCCGTGGCGCCCGCGGGTCCTCCTACCAACCATCGATGCTGTGATGGCCAGCTCATGGTGATCTCAAGTGGAGGGTCTGGATGCCTCAACAGTTCCCATCTGCCGTGACAACGGCGGCGGCCGCCCAACCTGCCGGTGTGACCGGCAGTGACTTCGCCCCGCTGCTACGACAGATCCGGGAGCGGGGGCTGTTGGATCGTAAGGTCGGTCGTTACGTCCGTATCGTCATACCCGACCTGGTGTTGTTCGCAGCGGCGTGGACCGCGGTCGCGATGGTTGGCGACTCCTGGTGGCAGATGTTGCTGGCGGTTCCGGTCGCCGTGCTGACCACCCGTTCCGGTTTTGTGGGACACGACGCCGGACACCAGCAGATCGTGCGTTCCCGCCGCACCAACAGGATCCTGGGTTTGTTGCACGGCAACCTGCTTATCGGCATGAGCTTCGCCTGGTGGACCGACAAACACAACCGCCACCACGCGAACCCCAATGATGTCGACAA
>DATCXL010000597.1:0-3444 GCA_036565825.1 Mycobacteriales bacterium | reverse complement strand
GCGGCACTCCCACTCGCCGCTGCCGATCGTCCGGGCGACGGCGACCTCGTCATCGTGCATCTCGTACACCAAAGCGGCCCCGGTGGCGTCGGCGAGAGAGCGTCCATAGCGGACGGTCAATTGGGTGTTGGACATGACCAGCACGTCGGGGTCAATGTCCTTCACCGTAGCGGTGAGCAGGCCGGTGTCCTCGTACACAGCCTTGTACGGCAGGTAGCACACGAGGAACGGCCAGCGCCGGGTGGGTCTGGAACGGGGATTGAGGTCGCACAGCAGCAGCGTGACCTCCACCCCGGCCTCAGCGAGGTGCCGGTTCAGATGCAGAGTGCGGGCGGCGGCTCCGGTCAGGGGGAGGGAACGTTGAAAGCCAGCGGTGTCGAAGAGCACCGCGACCCGCAGCCTTTGGCCGGGTTCAGGCATCGGTCTTCACCGCCACGAAGCCGCTGCTGAACACGAGTGCGTCCAGGTCTGTGTGGCAGAAGGTGGCCACCGCGTGCGCCGGGGTCTCCACGATCGGCTCGGTGTCATTGAAGGAGGTGTTCAGTACGACGGGAACACCGGTGAGTTCGGCGAATTCGGTGATGAGCTGGTGGAATGCGGGATGGACGGCCTGATCGACAGTCTGGACGCGGGCACTGCCGTCTACGTGGGTGACCGCGGCGAGTTGGTCACGGCGTTGGGCGCTGACCTGCGGCGCGAAGAGCATATAGGGGCTGGCTCGGTCGATCTCGAACCACGTGTCGGCGTGTTCGGCAAGTACCGCAGGGGCGAAGGGGCGGAAGAACTCTCTGTGCTTGATCCTGGTGTTGAGTACCTCCCGCGTCGCCTCCTCGCGGGGGTCAGCGAGGATGCTGCGGGATCCGAGCGCGCGAGCACCGAGTTCACTGCCGCCGTCGAACCAGCCGATCAGTTTGCCCTGTGCGATCAGTTCGGCCGCTGCGGTGGCTGGGTCGGACTCGCGCCGGTAGGCGAAAGGACGGTGCGGATGCCTCTCGGTCAGGCCGGAGAAGGGGTGCCTGCGCAGCGCGAGGTGGATCTCGTCATCGGCGTAGGTGCGGCCGAAGGAATCCCGTCCAGCAAGCGGCATACTCGGCACGCTGCCGGTGAGCCGATGGATGCCGTAGAGGGCATTGCCGAGGGCCTGGCCACGGTCCGAGGCCGGTGGGGGCACGAACAGGTTGACGCCGGTTCGTCGACGGATCGCATCGTTGGCAACGCAGTTCATCGCGACCCCGCCGGAGAAGCACACGTTGGTCTGCCGATGCTCGGCCATCAGATGGGTGACGATTCCGGCGAGGGCGTCTTCGGTCTGGACCTGGACCCAGGCGGCCAGGTCCCGTGCCCGGGGTTCCGTCCAGGCGTACGGCCTGCCGAGGTCGAGCCTGGCCGCAGCGGCGAATTCCGCCAGTCCTCGGTCGTGGGTCCGTTCCAGGCGGCCTTCGACCTGGGCGTCGACGACGTCGAAGAGGGGAGAGTCGATGGCCTCGGGATCGCCGTAGGAGGCGAGGGCCATGGTCTTGCCGGACTCCTGCCCGTCGAAACCGAGCCAGTTTGTTACCGCCTCGTATGTCGCGCCGATCCCGCCCGCCCGGGGCCTGTCTGCACGGTTCCCGCCCACTCGGGTCAGCTCCGCACGGTCGGCGAGGAAGTAGCTCTCGGTCTGGTGGTCGTTGCCTGATCCGTCCGCGACCACGACCAGCGCTTCGTCGGCGTCGGACAGGCAGAACGCACCGTAGGCGTGGGACACGTGGTGGTCGACGGATACGATCCGGCGAGGATCCACCCCGTACCGCTCAAGGCCGCCGGTGAAGCCGTCCTCCAAACACGGGCCGACGCACGAGAACACCACGATGCCGATGTCTGCGAGGGTGAGGTCACCGGCATCCAGGCAGTAGGCGAGGGCGGCTTGCCAGCCGCCGCTGTACCGGGTGCGGTTCAACCGTTCCTCGGCGATCGCGACGACCCGGTCCCCGGCCAGGATTGCGCACCCGCCGTCGTGCCCGAGGTTCAACCCCACCGCTACCGGCATGTCACCCATGGAAGGCCCCCTTCTTCGTCGCGGACTCCTCCGCGCTCGCGGCATGTGTGCTCAGCCCGGCCATGGCCAGCCGGAGTCGTTCCGCCCGCAGCCCTACGACCCGCGCGACATCAGCTACCGCGCCGCGTCGGCCGGTACGGCTACACAGCCGCGTCGGCGTGAGCGCGTCGCGCAGTCGGTAGCTGTCGTAGATTTCTGCGCTGGGATGGATCGCCAGCAGCCGGGCCACCGACACGCCATGCCACAGAGCACGCCTCCACACGGCGACGGCCATCAGATCGGCCGTATGGATCGCGCGGTGGATCACGGCATCCGGCACGACGACCACCAGGCGCCCGGTGCGTTGGGCACGGACGGTGAACTCCAGATCCTCACAGCTCAGATGGCGCCGACCGGTAACGCCGAGCCGGGTGTCGAACTGTGGCAGCGGGCTCCGACTGATCGCCAGATTGCATCCGACGGCCCAGTACGGGGCGGCGAGCTCCGTGGTGGCCTGTGGCCAGGTAGGCGGTACGAATAACTGGAGGACGTCGGCCGGCACTTCGGCCGCGGCCCCGCCGGTGAAGTGGGGGACGACCCTGCCGCCCGCGCAGTACGCCCCCGTTGCCTCCAGTGCGGCGACCATCCGCCGGGCCCAGTCCGGTTCAGGACGGGCATCCGGATCGGTGATCAGCACGACCTCGCCGCTCGCCTGCCGGATTCCGGCATTGCGTGCCCTCGACAGCCCCGGACGCCTCTCGTGGACGACCCGGCATGGCGTCGAACCCAACTGGTACAGGCCCGGCGGCAGCTCCGGCGCGGGATGGTTGTCCACCACGATCAGCTCGAGATCCCCGGCCGAATAGTCCTGTGCCTGTACCGCCGTCGCCAGGCCGTGCAAGGCGCCGGTATTGCCACGTACCGCAACCACGATGCTCACCCGCATGCTCTTCATGGCAGCAAGCTTCGATGCGCCATGAACAGTGGACCCGGACAGTTTGTCAGGGTCCACTGTTCATGCAGGTCAAGCGGGTTGACTAGCCGTCATTCCGTTGCTCGGTCAATGGCGTCCAGCACCGCAGCCCACGGCAGGTCTCGCCCGGCTGGCGCCGCGCGTGGCTCTAGCAGCGGCCAGACGTCAGGGCCGTAGACGAGGTGAACGTCAGCCTCTCGCAGCACGGCGATGTGGCGCCGCCACGCGGGGTGGCGCGCATGGGCGGCATTCACCCTCGGGAAGACGACGACCGGTAGCCCCAGGGTGCCGATGGCTTCCCCTACTTGCGTCAGCGCCTGGTTGTCGGCAATACCCGTCGCGAGTTTGGCCACCGTATTCGCGCTGGCCGGGGCAACCACGTAGCAGTTCACGTTCGGGTGCGGCCTCGCCTCGCCGGGCAGCCGTGGTTCGTCTCGTACTGGCAGGCCGGTCA
>DATCXL010000593.1:0-4401 GCA_036565825.1 Mycobacteriales bacterium | reverse complement strand
CGGGCAGCAGCGGTGTGCTGGTCATGTTCACCAGTACGGTGCTGGGCACCAGGCCGCTGGCGCGCAGTTCGACCACCGCGTCGGCGGTTTCCTGCACCGGCATCTCCTCCAACACCGTGACAAGGTGGATCGCGGTCAGCGACGACCGCAGCACCGCCATCACCCCGTCGCTCTGCGCCCTGATCGGCCCCACCTTGGCCAACCCGGAAACCTCGCCCGTCACGTTGAGGAACCGGCTGATCCGACCGGTCGGCGGTGCGTCGAGCACCACCGCGTCGTAGACCCGACTGCCGTGTTCCACCCGGGTCGCCGCCTCCTTCACCTTGCCGGTGAGCAGCACGTCCCGCAGGCCAGGCGCGATCGTGGTGGCGAAGTCGATGGCCCCCATCCGCCGCAGTGCCCGACCGGCCCGGCGCAGGTTGTAGAACGTCTCCAGGTAGTCCAGCAGCGCTTCCTCGACGTCCACGGCCAGCGCGCGAACCTCCCCGCCGCCCTTCGCGACAGCGATGCGGCGTTCGGCGTAGGGCAGCGGCGGAGTGTCGAAGAGCTGGGCGATGCCCTGTCGGCCCTCGACCTCCACCAGCAGGGTTCGGCGGCCACCCTCGGCCAGAGCCAGGGCCAGTGCCGCGGCCAGGGTGGTCTTGCCGGTGCCACCTTTGCCCGTCACGACATGCAGCCGCGCGGGTGGCCACGCCGGGGAAGCAGGCACCAGTCCAGCCTACGGGCGGTGTCCGGCGCCCGCCCGGCCGGCCCGATCACCGGCCAGACCAGCGGCTCGATCACCGGGCCTGACCACCGGGCCTGACCACCGGGTTCCGTCTGGTCGGGTGGTTCCGCATGACCTGGTCTGCGGGTGGGGCGGTGATGGATGCGCTGTGATGTGGCTGTCTGAGGGGGGTGTGGGGTGAAGCGGAGCTCCCCCACAGAGGACAGCACAGCACGTGCCCCGTACGGCGGGACTCCGGAGCCGGGGCTCCGCCCCGGCGAGGGCCTGTCACCCAGAGGTAACGGGGTGAAGCGAAGCTCCCCCCACAGGAGGCAGCACAGCAGGTCAGGCCGAGACGGCACCACCGCGGAGCCGCGGCGGTGCCCCGGCGACGTCAGGAACCTCTCGCCCGGCAGCGCCCGATGTCGGATCAGATCCACAAAGAGCGGTACGGTGCGGCAATGCGCAAATGGGAGTACGCAACCGTGCCTCTCCTGGTCCATGCCACCAAGCAGATCCTGGACACCTGGGGTGAGGACGGCTGGGAGTTGGTGGCCGTCATACCCGGGCCGAACCAGGAACAGCTCGTGGCCTACCTGAAGCGACCCCGGCCGACCGAGGAGCAGCAGTGACGGTCAGCGAGCGGCTCGCCGAACTGGGCATCACCCTGCCCGAGGTGGCCGCGCCGGTGGCCGCCTACGTGCCGGCGGTGCGGACCGGCGATCTGGTGTACACCGCCGGACAGCTCCCGTTCGTCGACGGGGCACTGCCCCGCACCGGCAAGCTTGGAGCCGACCTGACCGTGGTCGAGGCTGCCCCGCTGGCCCGCCGGTGCGCGTTGAACGCGCTGGCCGCCGCAGCCGCCCTGGTGGGCCTGGACCACATCACCCGGGTGGTGAAGGTCGTCGGGTTCGTCGCCAGCGCGGAGGGGTTCACCCAGCAGTCGGCGGTGATCAACGGCGCCAGCGAGTTGTTCGTCGAGATCTTCGGGGAAGCGGGTCGGCACGCCCGTTCCGCAGTCGGGGTGGCCGAGTTGCCGTTGGGCGCGCCGGTCGAGGTGGAGATCATCGTCGAGGTCGGTTGACCGCCACCCCGGGGAATCGCAACACAACACAGTGCACGGAATGCCCGGAGGTCACATGGGTGCCCAGCCTGCCCCACCGCGTGACGCCGCCACCGTCGTGTTGCTCCGCGACGGCGCCGAAGGGGTCGAGGCGTACGTACTACGCCGGGTGCGTGGCATGCCGTTCGCCGGCGGGATGACCGCGTTCCCGGGGGGCTCGGTCGACCCGCGCGACGCTGACGCCAGCCTCGGCTGGGCCGGGCCGGACCCGGCCCGGTGGGCCGGTGCGTTTGGCACCAACGAACGGCTGGCCCGATCGCTGTTGTGCGCCGCGGTACGGGAGACCTTCGAGGAGGCCGGCGTGCTGCTGGCCGGTCCGTCGGCAGTTTCGGTGGTGGACGGTTCGCATCCGCGCTGGGAGAACGACCGGGTCGCCCTGGAAGGCCGGGAACTGTCGCTGGCCGAGTTACTGGCCCGGCGTGGGCTGGTGCTACGCGCCGACCTGCTACGCCCCTGGGCGCACTGGATCACCCCAGAGGGGGAGCCCCGCCGGTACGACACCAGGTTCTTCGTCGCCGGGGTGCCGGCCGGGCAGCAGGCCCCCGACGGATCTGGTGCGTTCAGCCGCGAGGCCGACCAGGTGGCCTGGGTGCGTCCGGCCGACGCACTGGCCCAGTCCGAACGTGGCGAGCGCCCCATGCTGCCCCCGACCGTGGTGACCCTGCGGGAGATCGCCGCGTATGACACCGTTGCCGACGTGCTGGCCGCCGGTTGGGACAGGGACATCGAGCCGGTCGTACCTCGCCTGGAACTCGGACCGGACGGCAACCACGCGCTGCTGCCCGGCGGACGGCGACTGGAGTTGCCGCCCGGGTTCCCGAGGTGAACACGGTGGGCAGGTGACATCGCCGGCCTACGAGGTGGTCCGGACGGTCACCCCGTGCGCGTCGGTGCTGTTGGCCGCGAACCCCTCCCCGATGACTCTGGAGGGCACCAACACCTGGCTGTTGCGCGCGCCGGGCCAGCCCGGTTGTGTGGTCGTCGATCCCGGTCCCGACGATCCGGTGCACCTGGAGGCGGTGGTCGCCGCCGGGCCGGTCGCGGTGGTGCTTCTCACCCACGGGCACGCCGACCACAGCGCCGGTGCCCGTCGGCTGCACGAACTCACCGGTGCGCCGGTGCGGGCACTGGACCCGGCCCACCGCTACGGTTCGCAGGGGCTCGCCGAGGGTGACGTGGTGGCCGCGGCCGGTCTGGAGGTGCGGGTGATCGCGACTCCCGGGCACACCGGCGACTCACTGTGCCTGACCCTGGACGACCCGACCGGCGTCGGTCCCGCGGTGCTCACCGGTGACACGATTCTCGGCCGCGGTACCACCATGGTCGCGCATCCCGACGGCCGGCTGGGTGACTATCTGGACTCGTTGCGCAGACTGCGCGAACTGGGCCCGGCCACCGTGCTGCCCGGGCACGGCCCGGAACTGTCCGATGTCGGTGCGGTCGCCGAACACTACCTGCGGCACCGGGCCGAGCGGCTCGAGCAGGTGCGTGCGGCGCTGGTCGAGCTGGAACCGCCGGTGACGGCGACGGACGTGGTGCGTCGCGTGTACGCCGACGTCGATCCTGTTCTGTGGCCGGCCGCCGAGCTGTCTGTACGTGCCCAGCTCGACTACCTACAGGAGAAGTAGAGCCGTGTTCGGCGACATCGACCGCGACCTGTTTCGCGACACGCAGGACCTGGTCGCCCACACCGGGTGGGCGCACGGTTTCTTCGTGGACTACGCGAAGTACGGCGTCCTGCTGTTCGGACTGCTGTTGTTGGCGGCCTGGTGGCGGGCTCGGTCCGGACCTCGACCAGCCCGGGCCGTGGCGATCGTGGTGTGGGCGGGTCTGGCCGCCGTGGTGGTGTTGGTGCTGAACCAGGGTGTGGTCCACTTGGTGGACCGGCCGCGTCCGTTCGTGGCGCTGGCCGACGTGCACCCACTGCTGGCACACACCCGTGTTCCCGGGTTTCCCAGCGACCACGCGGTGACGGTTGGCGCGATAGCCGCCGGGTTGTGGCGGCACGCGCGCCGGTTCGGGATCGTCGCGGCCGGGCTCGCGGTGTTGATGTGCTTCGCCCGGGTGTACTGCGGGGTGCACTGGCCGGCCGACGTCACGGTGGGCGTGCTGTTCGGAGCGGCTGTCGGCTGGTTCGGCTGGCCGCTGGCGCGACACCTGCTCGATCCGGTGTGCGGATGGCTGGCCCGTGGCCCGGTCGGCGTGTTGGTGCAGGAGCGCCGTGTCGTCGCCCCGGGTCCGCGACCGACCGGGGCGCACCGGCGCTGACCACCGACGGCCGGTGTTTACCACCGGTGAACCGGCGCCGGTACCCGCCGGGTTGGCGCGGGTGGGACCGGCGCCGGGTGGGTCAGCCGGCCGCCGGAAGGTAGGCGACCGTCCAGCCGCGGTAACCGGTGCGGTAGAGGTAGTCGGCCACACCGACCCGGCCGCCCACCGAACTACCGATGATCTTGCCTTCGCCGAGGCTGATCACCACGTGCCCGGTGCCGGCGGAGTTGTGGTACCAGACCAGCGCGCCACGCGGCGGGGTGCCGGTGGTGTGCATGTAGCCGTGGCTGGTCAGCCAGTC
>DATCXL010000592.1:0-3998 GCA_036565825.1 Mycobacteriales bacterium | reverse complement strand
GACCGAACCGGGCTGGGCGTGTTGACCGGCGAACCGACCGACCCCGCCGACAACGCCGGCCCCGCCGACCATGCTGGTGCGGTGCCGGCCCACCGGCCGCGCACCGGGCCGGTGCGCGGAGCACTGGGACCCGGCGTGGTGCTGCTGTACCTGTCCGTGATGGTGGTGCTGCCGATCGCGGCGTTGACCGGCCGGGCCAGCACCAGTGACTTCTGGGTCGCGGTCACCTCACCGCAGGCCACCTCGGCGTTGAGTCTGACCATCGGCATGGCGCTGGCCACCGCCGCGATCGACGTGGTGGCCGGCGTGCTGGTCGCCTGGGTGCTGGTCCGGGACGAGTTCGCCGGCAAACGCCTGGTCAACGCTGTGATCGACCTTCCCTTCGCGCTGCCCACCATCGTCGCCGGGCTGGTGCTGCTCACCCTCTACGGGCCGGACAGCCCGATCGGGGTGAACGTGGCGCAGACCCGGGCCGCGGTCCTGCTGGCGCTGCTGTTCGTCACCCTGCCGTTCGTCGTGCGGGCGGTCCAGCCGGTGCTGCTGGTGGCCGACCGTGACGTGGAGGACGCGGCGGCCAGTCTGGGTGCCAGCCCGATGGTGACCTTCTTCCGGCTGACCGTTCCGGCGATCCTGCCGGCCGCCCTGACCGGCGGGGGGCTGGCGTTCGCCCGCGCCCTGGGCGAGTTCGGCGCGGTGGTGTTGATCTCCGGGAACCTGCCGTTCCACACCCAGGTCGCCTCGGTGTTCATCGCCGGGCAGGTCGAGTCCGGCGCCACCGGCGACGCGGCCGCGATCAGCGTCACCCTGCTGGCGATCGCGCTGGCCGTGCTCGCGACATTGAACTGGGCGGCCCGCCGCGGGGGTCGTCGTGGGTAGGGTCACGCTGCGGGTGGCGGCACTGGGGTACCTGGCCGCGCTGCTGCTCGTCCCGGTCGCCCTGATCGGCTACCGGACGTTCGCCCACGGGATCGGGCCGGTGCTGGCCGCGCTCGGTTCGGCACAGGCCGGCCGCGCGATCGAACTCTCCCTGCTGGTCACCGCGATCAGCGTGCCGGTCAATGTGGTGTTCGGGGTGGGTGCCGGCCTACTGCTGGCCCGCCGCCGCTTCCCGGGCCGCCGGCTGGCCAACCTGCTCATCGACCTGCCCTTCGCCATGTCGCCGGTGGTCATCGGCCTGGCCATGTACATCCTCTACGGCCGCGACGGCTGGGCCGGCCGGTGGCTGGGCGACCACGGGATCCAGGTGCTCTTCTCGCTGCCCGGCATCGTGCTGGCCACCGCCCTGGTGTCCCTGCCGTTCGTGGTCCGCGAGGTCATCCCCGTGCTGGAGGAGTTGGGCACCGACCAGGAACAGGCCGCGCAGACCCTCGGCGCGGGCCCCTGGCGGACCTTCTGGTCGGTGACCCTGCCGGCGATCCGGTGGGCGGTCATCTACGGGGTGGTGCTGAGCACGGCACGGTCGCTCGGCGAGTTCGGCGCGGTCAGCATCGTGTCGGGCAACGTCATCGGACAGACCCAGACCCTGCCGCTGTTCGTGGAGGAACGGTTCCGCAACTTCGACACCGCCGGTGCCTACAGCGCCGGTTTCCTGCTCGCCGTCATCTCGCTGGTCATCCTGGCGACGATGAGCCTGATCGGCCGCCGCAAGGAGCGTTCATGAGCATCCGAGCCCACCACATCACCAAGAACTTCGGGGATTTTCGCGCCCTGCACGACATCAGCGTGAACATCCCGTCCGGACAGTTGACCGCCCTGCTGGGCCCGAGCGGCGGGGGTAAGACCACCCTGCTGCGGATCATCGCCGGGCTGGACACCCCCGACACCGGGCAGGTGCACATCGACGGCGTCGACGTCACCAACACACCGGCCCGCCGACGCGGCATCGGGTTCGTGTTCCAGCACTACGCGCCGTTCACCCACATGACGGTCTGGGACAACGTCGCGTTCGGACTGAAGGTGGCCCGCACACCCCGCCCACACATCCGCGAACGGGTCGGCGAACTGCTCGGACTGGTCGGGCTCGACGGGCTGTCCGGCCGGTATCCCGGCGAGCTGTCCGGAGGGCAGCGGCAAAGGATGGCACTGGCCCGTGCGCTGGCCATCCAACCGCGGTTGCTGCTGCTGGACGAACCCTTCGGCGCCCTGGATGTCCGGGTCCGCCAGCAGTTGCGCGACTGGCTGCGCGACCTGCACGAACGGATCGCGGTCACCACGGTGTTCGTCACCCACGACCAGGAGGAGGCGATGGAACTGGCCGACCAGATCGTGGTCATCAACGGTGGCCGGGTCGAACAGGCCGGCGCACCCACCGAACTCTACGACCGGCCGACCAACGAGTTCGTGATGTCCTTCCTCGGTCCCACCACCCGCCTTGGCGACACTCTCATCCGTCCACATGACATCGAGATCCACCAGGACCCGCTCACCAACACCCACGAGGCGATGATCGAACGCATCGTGGACCTTGGTCACCACAGCCGGGTGGAGACCGTGCTGCCCGACGGCAGCCGGGCCACCGTGCACACCACCCGGTCCGAACTCCGACAGATCGAGGCCAGCACCGGCGACATCGTCTTCCTCCGGGCCGTTGTCCGGCCGTCCGACCACGACCACCGGCCCGGGGTGGCGGCAACCCGCGGCGCGGCCTGATCGTTGCCGCCACCGATGTCGCTCTGCCGTGCCCGACCACTACACCGTCCACAGTGGCGGGTAGGTGGGGCAAGACCGCCCGTCCACCCGCTCACCAGGTACGTGCGGTCAGGGCAGGAAGTACATCGGGTTGGGCAGCTTGAACGTCCGCTCGGCGTGACCGCCCTCCAGGTCACTGAACTGGTCGCCCACGTCGGCGAGGATGGTGTAACCCAGGCTCTCGATGTGCGCCCTGGTCTGCGACTTGTACTGGATGGTGGTGCAGGTGGCCCCGCAGGTCAGGTACGGCGGCGGGCTCTGGGTGTTCTTCAGGAACAGATGGTCGACGTCGGCGGGTACCTGGTAGCCCACCCTGGCCAGGTTGCCCTCGGTCGCGTCGCGCTGGGACTCGGGCCGGCCGGTGACGAAGAAGACGGTGATGCCCTCGCCGGCCGCCCGGTTGACCAGGTCGGGCATGTCGAAGACCTCGGTCATCCGCTCGGCCTGGACGAACTCGTTGTTCGACACCGGGTCGAAGGCGAATCCGTGTTCCAGCTCGTAGGTGTAGGTGATCAGGGTGGTGTCGTCGACATCGAACACGACAGCGGGCCGTGAGTGCTGGTGCGGATGCCGGACGGCCCCGTCCAGGTAGTGGGTGAGCTGACGCTCGATCCCGGCGATCTGCCGCGCGTAGTTGCTGTCCGGCGAGGCGAAGTGCTCACCATCGACCACGGTGTCGCCGTAGTACGCCTTGATCTGGTTGTCGACCAGGGTGAGGTTTGGGATGTCCCGATCGGTACGCGGCGCACTCTGCTCCGACATCGCCGAGTGGGCACGGTCAGAGTGGACACCGTCGAGGGGGGTGCTGTCGGCGCTGGCCACACCGGAGCCGGTCAGCGCGACGGTGGCCGCCGCGGCCACACCCGCCCACCAGAATTTCGTGGAGCCCATGGGTCGAGTCTCCTTTCGGCGCCGCGGTGCGCACCAACGCACCGGGCAAACAGCGCGGGGAAGCGGTCCGGACGGACCAGATGTCGACCCGGACGGATGACGACGGCCGGGACCGTATTGTTAGCGGACGCCCCCGCGTCCGAATGACACCGATCCCGGGTACGCATCTTCCACAGTGGCGTCACCCAGAGTCAACCCAAAAACATCATCTGCTACCAAATCGCCACCGAGAAGGCGCTATGGAGATCCATCCAAGCCCAGATTGGCGGCTCCCCCGGTAACCCGGCCGTCACCGGTCCGCGCCCCAGTTGCCACCTCGGTCCTCCTGTCCGTCCAGCCCTTCCGGCCCGGCGTCACCGAGGCCGGCTCACCGGTGTCGAGCGGCAGCGCGGCAAGGCCACGGTTGAGGTGGCTACCCC
>DATCXL010000586.1:0-6061 GCA_036565825.1 Mycobacteriales bacterium | reverse complement strand
CGGGCAGCCCCCGGGCGGTGCGCGCGGTCGGTACCGCGTGCGCGACAAACCCGCTGCCCATCGTGGTGCCCTGCCACCGGGTGGTGCGCGCCGACGGTTCCATGGGTGGGTACCTGGGCGGCCTGGATGCCAAGCGGACCCTGCTCACCCTGGAGGCCAGGTAGCACACCTACCCCCTGACAGGTCTGGTGGGCCCATCCCTGGGCCGATCGGCACAGGGATGGGCCCTGGTCGACCCGGTCGATGGCCTCGGCGACGGGCCTGTCGCAGTCGTCGATCTCGCGGATCTGGCGGGCCTTTGGCCTGAAACCCCACGCGGTGCGGACGTGGAAGCTCTCGACTGACAGGTGCAGGTCCAGGTCCTTGGGGCCACGTGGTCGATCAGCTTCAGGAAGCGCAGGAACTCCTGATGGCGGTGCCGGCGGTAGTGCGTGGCGATCACCGACCCGCTGCCCAGGTCGAGCGCGGCGAACGGGCTGGTGGTGCCGTGACGGACGTAGTCGTGGGTCATCCGCGCTGGGGTGGTCGGCATGATCGGCAGGATCGGGGCGGTGCGGCATCCTCGACACCCTCGCCGCATACTGCAGCCGAATCAACGACTCAAGACACACCAGTACCACAGCCGCAGATCGCGTCGGTGACCTGCGGTGACCCTGAATGCAGGGCATCCACCCAGTTTGGATGCGGCCTGTGATCGATCGTGGGTGGGGAGCGCCGGTGCGGTGTCCCGGCCTGGTGGCGTAGGCAGGGTACCGTGCTGCGCGTTCAAGATCGGTCGGCATGTGCTGTTCGAGGAATCGGACGTGTGGGCCTGGATAAAGGCGTGCGGCATACCTGCCGAGCCCAGCTGCCGGACGTCGCAAGGACGCTGAACGCGGGACGGGGTGGTGACCGATGCACCGGGCGAGGCGGTCGACGAGCACGAAACTGGGTGCCGTCGCAGCGATGAGTCTGCCGGGGGCCCACAGGTCTACCTCCCGACCGAGACAACCAACTCATCGGGAGTAAGGCATGGGCCTCATCCACATCGAGCTGTTCGCAACCCTTGACCTTGTCGGGCAGTCCCCCGGCGGCCCCGACGAGGATCCGGTGGGGTTCCCGTTCGGTGGCTGGCAGGCGCCGCTGCTGGACGAGGTCGCCGGGGCGCAGGTCAGTGCCGCGTACGAGGGCACGGACGCTCTCCTACTCGGCCGGCGGACGTATGACATCTTCGCCGCCTACTGGCCGTACCAGGAGGGCGGCGAGGACAACGAGATCGCCACGCTGTTCAACAGCGTCCCGAAGTACGTGGCCTCCCGTGGCAGACCCGACCTCTCGTGGGCCGGGTCCACGCAGCTCGGCCCGGATCTGGCCGGCGCGGTGCGCGAGATCCGTGACCGGCACGAGCACGTGAAGGTCGTCGGGAGCCTGAACCTGGTGCAGACCCTCCTACGCGAGAAGCTCTTCGACCGTCTGGACCTCTGGGTGCACCCGATCGTGCTCGGCGTCGGGAAGAAGGTGTTCGACGGTGGCGCGGTGCCCACGAACGTCACACTCCTCGAACCGCCGGTAGCCGGTCCGAAGGGCACCGTGTACCTGCGCTACGGGCTCGCCGATGGCACGCCCGGGACGGGGGACATGAGCGCACCAGATCGCGGTGCCGGGCGCGACGACTGAAGCCGCCCCGCGCCAGGTGGGTCCGTGTCCTCGGCGGTGAATCCGCCAGGTCGGCATTCCGTCACGCAATGGTCTGGCAGGCCCCGTCGCCCTAGTACCACAGCTGGAGACGGGCGCTGTGGTCTGCGGTTTCGCGACTGCGGTAGGGCGGTGCGGGCTCGGTGCTGGTGGCGTCGTCGCCAGTGGGACCAGGCGAGGATCTGTTCGGTGGTCGCGGTGGCGCGGGCCAGGAGCGTGGTGAACAGGCGGCGTGCTTCGGCCAGCGTGACCGCGAAGGTCCCCGACCCCGCCGCGCCGTGGTGGCGTGCCCTGCTTGACGGCACTCCACCATCGCGACCAACCTCGACCGGGTCCTGGCCCTGGCCACCGACTGGCACCGCGTCTACCGTGACGCTCCACCGGCCATCCGCCGGCAACCCAACCAGGCCATCTTCACCGCCCTGTACCTGCACGACGACCCCGACGAACCCCTCACCGCCCAGACCGCCGAACCCTTCACCACCCTGCTCACCCTCACCACCGACGCGCCCACCGAGCCCGGCAGCGACCAGCAGCAGACCGCCACCGGCCCACGCGCCGCCGCATCCTCGGAGAAAACGGACAAACCCGACCGACCTACGGGTCGTGCGGGTTTGAATAAGGTCTCTGTGGTGCTCCTGGCAGGAGTCGAACCTGCACCCTTCGGCTTCGTAGGCCGACGCGCTGTCCAGTTGCGCCACAGGAGCATGGGGTGGCCGGAGGGACTCGAACCCTCTTACACCGGGATCACAACCCGGTCCCTCGTCCACTTCGGGATCGGCCACAGTCAACCCGGCAGGCATCGCACCTGCGACCTTCGCCCCTGTTCCAGGCGACGCTCTCACCACCGAGCCACGGGTTGTCGCACCGGGTCCACGACCCGGCGGGTGTCTTTCGGCAGGTGTCCTCGGCAGGGATCGAACCTGCGACCTTCGGCTTCGGACGCCGACGCGCTGTCCAACTGCGCCACGAGGACGTACCGTGCGGCGGGCACTTCCCGCACCGGTGCGGGAACCGGACCCGACGGCGTGACAACCGTCTGGTCCGGCACATGCTTCGTTCGGCCGCACCATCCGTGCGGATGGGGAGACTCGAACTCCCAGACCACCGGCTCTCGACCGGTGAGGTATGCCAGTTCCCTCACATCCGCTGACCACACCCGGCGGTGACCCACCGGGCACCGTGCCCTCGGTGCGATTCGAACACGCACCGGCGGCGTTCTGAACGCCGTTCCTCTACCAGTTGGGATACGAGGGCGAAAACGAAGCAGTCGACGAGTCCCCTATCGGGGAATCTCGCGGTGGCGGTGGCAGGAGTTGAACCTGCACAGCCGAAGCGGGAGCTTTACAGGCTCTTGGGCTCACCACATACCCGGGCACCGCCGCGACCACGGCACCGGACCGGCCGTGGTACCTGTTGTCCACTGTGGAGTTGACAAGGAGCTGCTCGGATCGCAGGAGACGGGGCAATGTGAAGAGGAACATGCCAGAGGCGGAACTGCCAGACCGCGCGTCGCGACGCTCACGACGTTCAGCGACGGTGAGCGCGACGACGGGCCAAAACGGGAGCCGCCCTGCGCAGCCTGTCTGCTGTGGGGCGGCTCCCGGTCACGACACCCGGTCGCTAACCGAGAAGCCTCTCCGTCGACAGAAGCAGCCGTCGGCCGCCCCGATACCCGTGAGAACGGGCAGTACGGCCGGTGTGATGGAGAAACACCGTGCCACCGAATGCGCGTGGCATTCTGGTCGAGCTCGTGTTCCACGACATCATGGCGTCCACTCCTGGGTCGAAATTCCCACCGGCATTGACGGTACACATCACCATCCGACGTGGCGACAGACTTTCAGCGCCGACCTTCCGGCCACTGCAACGGGGCAGACCCGGACCGACCTCGCTGCCGCCCGTCCCCCGACCAGTCCGCCGGAGTCCCTGACTCCTGAAGGACCGACCCCCGGTATGCTCAAAATCACACAAAAGCGTCATTACAAAACACTGGGACAGTCTGGTCTCCAACACCTATGGTTCCGTGGTATGAGCACCTCAGACCGCCCGGACCCCGCGGACCTGCCGGCCCCGGCGCCGTCGAACGTCTCCCCAGACGCCGTCCACAGTTTCCGGTCACAGCTCAAGCAGGGCGAGGACATCATCGACCCGGCGACCTGGGCCGGTTCGGTACCACAGGTGAACGGCGTCTCCCCGCGGGTACGCGTCGGTCGGAGTAGGTGGTTCAACCTGCTCTGGCTACTGCCCATCGGGTTCGTCCTCCTGATCACCGCCGTAGCCGTCGCCAAGGGACTGCGCGAGACCCCCTCCGTGCAGCGGTTCATGGAGAAGTACCCCGGCACCGTCGCGCTGCCCAACCCCGAGGAGACCACCGGTCTGCCGGTGTGGGTGCGGTGGCAGCACTTCTTCAACCTGTTCCTGATGATCTTCATCATCAGGTCCGGCGTGCAGATCCTCACCGACCACCCCCGGCTGTACTGGACGAGGCACAGCACTCCTGGCAAGGAGTGGTTCCGCATCCAGAAGCCGGTGCCCGAAGACCCGCTGTGGACCGCCAAGCAGGACTCGGTCCGGCTGCCGGGACAGGTCGGCCTGCCCGGGCTTCGCCACTCCATCGGGCTGGCCCGCTGGTGGCACCTGGGCACCGACATGCTGTGGCTGCTCAACGGCGTGGTCTTCTACATCCTGTTGTTCGCCACCCCGCAGTGGCGACGGCTGGTCCCCACCGACTGGGCGGTCTTCCCCAACTCGGTGTCGGTGATGATCCAGTACCTGTCGCTGGACTGGCCGACCGAACAGGGCTGGGTGGCCTACAACAGCCTGCAGTTGATCGCCTACTTCATCACCGTCTTCGTCGCCGCGCCGCTCGCACTTATCACCGGACTGGGCATGTCACCGGCCCTGTCCACCCGGTTCAGGCGGATCAGCACGGTGCTCAGCATCCAGACTGCCCGATCGCTGCACTTCCTGGTGATGGCCTGGTTCCTGTTCTTCATCCTCATCCACGTGACCCTGGTGTTCACCACGGGTCTGCTGGCCAACCTCAACCACATCTACGCCGGACAGGACAACCACAGCTGGGTCGGTTTCTGGATCTTCGCCGCGTCGATGGTCGTGGTCGTGGTCGGCTGGGTGGCCGCGACACCGTTCACCCTGCGCCACCCCCGGGTGGTGCAGCGCGTCGGCTTCGCGCTGATCGGACCGGTACAGCGGCTGTTCGAGCACATCGACGCCAAGCCCGGGCAGTACTCGGAGAAGGACCTGTCCCCGTACTTCTGGCACAACGGGCTCTACCCCGACTCCGACGAGTACCGGGCCATGTTCGACGGCAACTTCGCCGACTACCGGCTGCGAATCAACGGCCTGGTCGAGAACCCGGTGGAACTGGACCTGGTGCAGTTGCGGGCCCTGCCACACCACGAGCAGACCACGCAGCACTTCTGCATCCAGGGATGGTCAGGAGTCGCCCGGTGGGGAGGGGTCTCGATGCGAACCATCGTGGACCTGGTCAAGCCACGTCCCGAGGCGAAGTGGGTCGTCTTCTACTCCCTCGGTGACGGCCCGGACGGGGGCATCTACTACGACGCGCACCCGATCGAGCAGATGGATCGCAAACTGACCATGCTGGCCTTCGACATGAATGGCGAGCCGCTGTCGTTCGGCCACGGTGCCCCGCTGCGGCTGCGCAACGAGGTCCAGCTCGGTTTCAAGCAGGTCAAGTGGATCAAGGGCATCGAGTTCGTCGCGCACTACTCCGAGGTCGGCGGCGGCTACGGCGGTTACAACCAAGACCACGAGTTCTTCGGTTATCGGCAGTCAATCTGACGGTTGGAACCTGATTCCCGACTCGCGCCGAGTTGCCCCCTCGGCGGGAGACGACACCGGGTACGGGCTGGCCGTCACTCCCGTGCCGCGGCCGAAGTCGTACCGGTACACCTGCCGGCCGCCCAGATAAACGTGCAGTGCCCGGCTCATCACGTCCAGTGGATCGCCCGACCACAGCACCACGTCGCCGTCCAGCCCAGGCCGCAGCCCACCCACCCGGTCGTCCAGGCCGAGGATGCCGGCCGGGTTGGCCGTGATCGCGCGCAGCGCGGTGTCCCTGTCCAACCCCTCCTTCACAGCAAGGATCGCCTGGTGGACCAGGTACTCCGCCGGCACCGTCGAGTGGTCGGTGGTCAGCGCGAGCAGGACACCTGCCCGGGCCAGGATGCCGGGGCCGCGCAGGCTGCGGTGCCGCAGCTCGTTCTTCGCCCGGTTCATCATCAGCGGGCCACTGACCACCGGTACGCCGCGTGCCGCTATCAGGTCAGCCAGCAGGTGTGCCTCGGTGCCGTGATTGAGTATCAGTCGGTAGCCGAACTCGTCGGCGAGCCGCAGCGCG
>DATCXL010000583.1:0-3378 GCA_036565825.1 Mycobacteriales bacterium | reverse complement strand
ATCTCGATACCGTCATAACCGAGCCGGGCGGCCAGGGCGAACGCCGCGGCGGTCGACTCCGGGTACACCGACGCGGTGGACAGGCCGACCTTGGCCTTCGGGATCGAGACGGGGTGGGGTTCGGTCGGGTTCGCCCCGTTCCTCAGGTTGCCGTGGTCATCATGATCATCCGGGTCACCATCGGTCGACCCGGATGCCGGCACCTCGGGAGCACCCACGCCTATACAGGCTACGCCGGCCAGGCCTACCCGACGGCCGGGCGGGGGCACCCGATCGGTCCCGGCAAACTGCCACCCGGGCACCGCTTGGGTAGCTGACGGTTGACCCTTCACATAAACCCCGGCGTATGCATGCGGTCATCATGGGATGACACACATTGACCCAGGTTGACGATCGCCAACCTGGCAGGGCATTATGGGTCCCGGGGCCGGCCGGTCTGCGGACGCGGTCGGAAGTGAGCCTGGGAAGTTCCCGCCGGACGACGGGGTCCCAGGCTCGCGGCTTTTCTAGGAATCCGCGTCGAGGGACACCACGTCGACCAGGCCATCGAGTTGGTCGAGGTACTCCGACATGCCGATCCGGGCGGCCGTGAGCGCACCAGCAACGGCATCTGGTATCCACAGCAGCGGCTCGCGTGGGCCAGGTACGTGGTCCAGTTGCATCCCGGTGTCGATGATCCTGCCCTTGCGAAGATGATCGAAGTACCGCACTTCGCGGACGTTGCTCCTGGGATCTCGCGCCTCTGCGGTGATGTGCAGGACATTCCGGATCGTGAGTTCGTAGGCCAGCCGTTCGACGCACTTCCGGCGGCGCCGCTCAACCGGCTCACCGGCGTGGCCCCTGCGAACCACAACCACGTGCAGCGCGGGCAATGCTGCGACGGTTTTCGTGATCCACGTTCGGAATCCAGTTGACTCGTCGCGCCAGTGAAGCTTGCGCTGCCCCGGCCGGAGCAGTCCTCGGATTTCAGCCCGAGCCTCGGCCGCGTGCTCGTCTTCGATGAGTGCGGCAGCGAGCAGGTATGTGTGTGGATCGAGCCGCTGGTTCGACTGCGACTCATCGACGTACGCGCGCCACACCTTCGACCAGCCCCTTCCGTCGGCCCCCGTTGTAGCCAACGACGCGCGAGTCGTGCGGTGTCGGCAGCACCGATGTCGATCCGCACAGGGGCTCGGCACCAACGAGGCTTGATCCGACACGTGGCCGTGTCGGTGTGACGGGTGCCGCAGCCAGAGGTCGACGATCATTTACCGCAACCGGCACGATGGATCCTGAGGCCGGCCGGTCTGCGGACGCGGTCGGAAGTGAGCCCGGGAAGTTCCCGCCGGAGTCGGGGTCCCGGGCTCGCGGCTTTCCTGAGCCAGGAGTCAAGAGACACCACGCACACTCACCGAGTTCGTCGAGGTGTCCGACCTGCGGCAGGTTGACGCTTCCCCGGTCGCCCGTGGTGGCAGTGTTCCTACCGACGCCTGTTCTCGGTGCGGCGACTGGCCCGGCGGGTGCGGCCGCGTGGGCGTAGCACCGCGGTGGCGAGGAGTGCGGCGGTGAGTGAGCCGACGAGGACGGCGGTCTTGGCGTGGTCGGTGCGGTCGCTGGTGACACCGAACGCGAGTTCGCCGATGAGCAGTGACACGGTGAAACCGATTCCGGCCAGCAGGGCCAGGCCGACGATGTCTGTCCAGGTCAGGCCCTCGCCCAGTTCGGCGCGGGTGAACCGGGCGACCAGCCACGTGGCCGCGGTGACACCGATGGCCTTACCGGCGACGAGCCCGACCATGACACCCACCGCGACCGGATCGCTCAGGGACGCGGCCAGGCCGTTCCATCCGCCGAGCGTGACGCCGGCGGACAGCAGCGCGAACACCGGAACCGCGACGCCGGCGGACAGCGGTCGGAACCGGTGTTCGAAGTGTTCGGCCAGGCCAGGTCCGGCGTCGGGTCCACCGACATGTCGGCCACGGGCGACGGGTACCGCGAAAGCGAGCAGGACGCCGGCGACGGTCGCGTGCACCCCGGAGGCATGAATCAGCGCCCAGGTCACACCGGCAAGCGGCAACAGCAGCCACCAGGAACGGACTCGGCGCTGTACCAGCACCGTGAAGGCCCCCAGCGGGAGCAACGCGGCCACCAGGGACGGCACCGACAGGTGTGTCGTGTAGAAGAAGGCGATGATGACGATCGCCAACAGGTCATCAACGACGGCGAGGGTGAGCAGGAACGTCCGCAACGCCGTCGACAGGTTCTTACCCACGACAGCCAACACAGCCAGCGCGAACGCGATATCGGTCGCCGAGGGAATCGCCCATCCCCTCACGGCACTGCCACCGCCGAGGTTGACCATCGTGTACAGAAGCGCGGGGACCACGACGCCGCCGACCGCAGCGGCGACCGGGACCGCGGCGCGTCGCGGATCCCGTAGGTCACCGGCGACGAACTCTCGTTTGAGTTCCAGTCCTGCGACGAAGAAGAATACGGCCAACAACCCGTCCGCCGCCCACGACGCCAGCGACAGGTCCAGATGCAACGACCTCGGCCCGATCGTGTGATCACGCAGCGTCTCGTAGACATGTGCCCATGGAGAGTTCGCCCAGACCAGGGCAACGACCGCCGCGGCCAACAGCAACACCCCGCCGAGGGTCTCCTCACGCAGGATGGCGCCGACGCGCCGGACCTCACCCCACGAGCCCGGCTCGAACAGGCGAGAGGACCGGCGCGGCACACCAGCCACAGGAACTCCAGGAATCACAGAAACGGGGCAACCATCGCCGACCAGGCTTCCCGGCACACCACCACCCACCCTAACCACCGCCGGTCACCACCACCTCGGCACAAGCCGACACGGCCACGTGTCAGCGACGCGAACGAAGACATGCCGACGTCAACACGCCGAACGTCGCCTTTCGCACCGATGCCTCTATCGGTAACGCGGCTGGTCCTGGCGTGGGTCGGCTGGGACCACGTCGAGACGGGAATCAGCGAGAAGGTGGTTGATGGCCGCGATGCTGGCTCCGATCCCGGCCCAGTGCGGGTCGACATCCCTGGCGAGGCACCAGGCATGGTCGGCGGGCCAGACGAACGCCGGATCAGCCGTGTGTGACCCGGGCTGGCCGGGCCACATCCACCCCGCACCCGGGTCGGCAAGGTCCGACACCGCGCCGCGGAACAGGAAGTAGGCGCGGTGCGGGAGGACCACCTTCGGTTCGCGCGGCACCAGAACTCCGGACGCCGGCTGGGGTTGTAGGCCCGGCCGGGCGGTGCCGGGGTGCCGGTCGGGACTTGGCGTGCCGGGGTCAGTCTCGACGGTCGAGGTCCAGCCGTCCCACAGGCAGAAGTAACAGTCCTCGGGCGTGCGGGTGTGGCGGGTCAGTGTCTCCAGGG
>DATCXL010000369.1:0-2408 GCA_036565825.1 Mycobacteriales bacterium | reverse complement strand
CAGGCGCTGCCGCTCACTGGCGTCCAGCCGGGGCAACCAGCCGAGCAGGCCCAGGGTGTAGGGCATCCGGGGTCGGTAGTAGATGTCGTCCACGCCACCGGTCTCCACCGCCCGCCCGGCATACATCACCAGCACCCGGTCGGCGAACCCGGCGACCACACCCAGGTCGTGGGTGATCAGGATGGTGGCCGCGCCGGTCTCCTCCTGAGCCTTCTTGAGCACCTCGAGGATCTGCGCCTGGATGGTCACGTCGAGTGCCGTGGTCGGCTCGTCGGCGATGATCACGTCGGGCTGGTTGGCGATGGCGATGGCGATGACCACCCGTTGCCGCATACCGCCGGAGAACTCGTGTGGGTAGGAGTCAACCCGGGCGGTCGCGTTCGGGATGCCGACCAGTTCCAACAACTCGACCGAACGGACCCGGGCGGCCCTGCCGGATATCGACCTGTCGTGCTGCCGCAGGGTCTCGGCGATCTGGTAGCCGACCTTGTAGACCGGGTCCAGCGAGGTCATCGGGTCCTGGAAGATCATGGACAGGCCCTTGCCGCGGATCGTGCTCATCTCCCGATCGCGCATCCCGATCAGGTCGCGGCCCTTGAACCTCACCGCGCCGGTGATCCGAGCCCGCGCGGGAAGCAGGCCCATCACCGCCAACGAGGTCACGGACTTTCCCGAACCCGACTCGCCCACGATACCCAGCACCTCGCCGGGTTGGATCGCGTAGGACACACCACGCACCGCGTGCACGATCCCGTCCTCGGTCGGGAACTGTACGTTGAGGTCACGGACCTCCAGCACGGGCGGGGGGCCGGAATTCGGTGGACTCACCAGGTCGGCATCGGTCATCGTCTGCATGCTGCTCCGTTGCAGGGGGGCACGGGTTCGACCGGGCCCGCGGGTGGCAGGTGGTCGTTCAGGACCGGACTCGGCTGTGGGACGGGTCGAACGCGTCCCTGATCCCGTCGCCGATCAGGTTGATGCTCATGACCATGATCATGAGCAGCAGGCCCGGGAAGTAGAACAACCAGGGACGGGAGTCCGCCGCGGCGACACCGTCGGAGACCAGTCGGCCCAGAGATGTGTCATCGCCCTGCACGCCGAAGCCCAGGTAGGTCAGTGCCGCCTCCCCCAGTACGGCCACCGCACCGCCCAGGGTCGCCCAGACGATGATCGAGCCCAGCGCGTTGGGGATCAGGTGCTTGAAGATGATCCGCCGGTCGCTGGCACCCAGCGCGTGTGCGGCCTCGACGAACTCCCGTTCCCGCAGGGCCAGGAACTGCGCCCTGACCAGCCGGGCCAGCTCCAACCAGCCGAAGACACCCAGGATGATGCCCACCCCGATGGCGGTGCGGGCGGACGGGAAGGCCGCGGCCACCACCACGATCACGATCAGCGACGGCAGGGTGAGGATCAGGTCGACCAGGCGCATCAGCGCGTTGTCGACCCATCCGCCGTAGTACCCGGCCAGCGAGCCGATCACGATACCGATGGTCCCGGCGATCAGGATCACGATGCCGACGATGAGGGCCGAGCGCTCCAGGCCACGCATCAGCAGGGCCAGCAGGTCCCGGCCGAGTTCCTGGGTACCCAGGATGTGGCCCGGTGCCCCCGGGCCGACCGACTTGCTGCTCAGGTCGATGTCGCCGTACTTCCATCGGTAGAAGTACGGCGCGACGAACGCGCCGAACATCAGGACCAAGAAGACGACCAGCCCGGTCATGGCCTGCTTGTTGTGCAGGAACCGCGAGATGATCTGCTGGCGCTGGCTACGCGCCTTGACCGTGAACTCCCGTTCGACGACGGCTCCGGACGGAGCCGGTACCTCGTGCTGGGGGTCGACAACGGTGGTCATCGAAGGCCTCCTCGCCAGCGGCTAGTTGAGCCGGATCCGTGGATCGAGCAGGGCATAGAGTAGGTCTGCTATCAGGTTGAACAGCACGACGAAGAACGCCGCGACCATGAGCCAGCCAAGAATGACGTTGACGTCCTGTTTGACAATGCCGCTCTGGATCAGGTATTCGCCCATGCCGTGCCAGACAAAGACCGTTTCGGTCAGCACCGCACCACCCAGAATGGCGCCGACGCCGAGCGCGACCACGGTGGTCAGCGGGATCAGCGCGTTACGCAGGCCGTGCCGGAAGATCACCCGCCGCCAGGGCACGCCCTTGGCCCGGGCCAACCTGATAAAGTCCGAGCCGAGCACGTCGAGCATGGACGCCCGCTGGTACCGGCTCCACGCGGCGAAGCTCAGCGCGGCCAGTGAGATCGTCGGCAGGATCAGGTGTTCGAGTCGGTCGACCCAGATCTCCTGCGTCGTACCGAAGGTGGAGATGGCCGGCGACTCCTCGCCGAGGGTGAACAGCACGTTGTGGCCGACCAGGTCGTTGATCCTGATGGCCACGAACTCC
>DATCXL010000527.1:0-2416 GCA_036565825.1 Mycobacteriales bacterium | reverse complement strand
GGCCAGCCCGCGACGATCCGGGCCACTGCCTCGGACTCGGGACCCAACGGGCGGACAACCTGTCCAGTCGACTGGAACTCCGAACGCGCCACCTCACTGCTCACGGCTCGTCCTTCCTGTTGGACTGTCCGTCCAGTTCGTTGGACATCTCGGGCACGAAAAGATCGTCGAGGGTCACGCCGAGGCGTTGGGCGATCGCCCGGGCTGCGTCCGCGTTCACACCGTCTCGCTCGCCCCGCAGTACCCGCTGGATGTGGGTGTGTGAGTAGTAGCCGGCCACGTGGGCGAGCTGGCGGGCGCTGACCTCCTTGTCTGCCATCAGCCGCAGGAGCTTGCGGCGCTCGATCAACTTCATGGGACGACCGTACATCGTGTTGGACTTGGTGTCCAGTTGACTGGACGCCCGTAACTGAAAGTGTCCACCCGCGTTATGCATGACACTCGATCGGCTGTATGCCTACTACCGCATATATGCGACCCTGGTGTCCACTCGGAGCGTCCGACTGCGTGGACGGGTGGCCGGTCGGGCGGACAGCCAGCAGACGGGAGCGGTGACCACACCATGGCAGCTCACGCGGTACCGGAGTTGATCCGGGCGGCGCAGCGGCGCCACGACTACTCTCCGCGCGATATCTCCGCCCGCACCGGCGGACTGGTAAGCAAGTCCACCATCTACGGCTACCTGAAGGGGCGGGTCACCGAACTACCGCAACCAGACAGGCTGGTTGCCCTGGCCGACGCGCTGAAGGTGCCCGTGGCCACCCTGACCCGGGCGTTCCTCGACGACCTCGGGATCGAGATTCATGTCACCGAGCAGACGCCGGAGCAGACGATTCTGTCAGCCCAGTGGCTCACGCCCGAACAGCAGGATGTGTTACTGCGTCAACTGGAGATGTTCCGGCGTGAGAATCACGAGTAGCCTGTGAAGCACGTTCACAAGGGGCCCTTAACCCTGGCCTAACCTCGCACCCGCGCGTATGGTCACGACATATGCCAGTGGGGGTACAGGCATACAAGGGGGATATCGGTGATCAAAAGCAGAATCCTCACCGCCACCGCCGTGATCCTGTGGGTGGCACCCATCTTTACGGTCATCTGGTACCTGGTGTCCGCGACGACGGCCACCCCGGATGCGCGCATCCTGATCGACGCTCTTCTGGCACTCGCGATCGTGACGACCCTGGTGCGCGTGTTACTTCGCTCAGCCGAGCAACGCGCCAACGAGCGCATGACCTTGCTGGCCATGCGCATCGGCGCGCAGGTGGCCGAGCAGGATAGGTCCAAGCGGGCGGACGACGGGTCGACGCTGCGCGCCCTGTGATGGGCGTGGTGGGTCGACGCCAGTGGGGGCCGACCCGGCCCACCACGCCAACCGGGTCAACGAGTACGCGCTGCTGACGTTACGGTGTAAATCCGGCGGACAGCCGATCACTCCGAACGCGGGATGATCTGCACCCGGTTCGGGTCGAACGTCCGGGCGCCTTTGCGGGTACGCCCCAACCGCACCTCCATCAACGTCGAGACCAGCTCGCGCTGCTGGGTGATCACCAAACCTTCCCAGCGTTCCCGGGCGTCCGGGCCAGCCACCTGGGTCAGCAGAGGCGAGCGCGTCACCGCGGCCGCGCGGCGCCGCGCCGCCTCGATCTGCGGCAGCTTCACCGCCTCGATCCGGGCCGGCGTCGCGGCCGACAGCCGGCCGGCGATCGCCTCGGCGACGAACTCATCCAGCTCTGCGGTGAGCCGATCCACCTCGGCCATCGCACCAGTACCGGACCCACCCCCGCCCGATAGCAGCGGTGAGGTTTCTGGCCGGGACAGTAGGCCGATCACCACCTCGACCACGAACTCGTCCAGCCGTTCATGCCGGCAGGACACGCAGAACCCGGTGGGGCATAGGTAGGCCCGGAACCCGCGGTTCTTCTGCACCTTCAGCGGCGTCGCGCACACGGCGCATATGGCGATGCCCGACAGCAGGTAGCGGACGGCACTGTCGTGGCTGGTTCTACGCGCGGGGTCGGCCAGGCGCCGCCGGCACGCGTACCAGGTCGACTCGTCGAGGATCGGCGGCCACTTCGCGTCGGCGACGATGCGCCCTTGGTGTACCCGCTTGGCGACGTAGGCGGGGTTGCGGACCATCCTGGTGATCTGTGTGATGTCCCACTGCTTGCCGGTGGGGGTGAGGATCCCGCGCCTGTTGAGGTCCTTCGCGATGGCCCACGGTGGTTCGCCGGAGGCGACGCGCCGGCCGGCCTCGCGGACCACGTCGGCCTGGGTCGGGTTGAGCACCTGGCGGACCAGGTCGCCGGTGGCCGGGTCGTACTCGCGGGCGTACCCGTAGAGCAGCCGGCCGTGGGGTAACCCGCGTTCGGCTTGGAGCCGGGTGGTGCGGAGCACCCGGGCGCGGATCTCGTCGGCC
>DATCXL010000526.1:0-7829 GCA_036565825.1 Mycobacteriales bacterium | reverse complement strand
GGACCGGGCCACGCGGTCACACACCGCCGGACCGATCCTGGTACCCTTTCGCCCGTTGCCGCCCCCGTAGCTCAGGGGATAGAGCACCGCCCTCCGGAGGCGGGTGCGCAGGTTCGAATCCTGCCGGGGGCACCCTGTCTGACCTGCGAAAACAGGCCCCTGACCTGCTCAAATGCGGTCGGGGGCCTGTCTCGTCTGTCCGGCCGTGTCCGGCCAGCACCGGTCGTCGGCGGCCGTCCGTGCCGAATACGTGCCGAAGTTCTAGCGCTGCGTCTGGCCGAGGGCGGCCTGGACGCGCTGCCGGATCACCGCGTCGGTGCCGTCCAGGCACTTGGCGTAGGTCTTGAGCAGGATCTCGACCGAGTGTCCAGCCCAGGCGGCGACTGTGGTCGGTGGTACGCCCCCGTTGAGCCACGTCGACACGGCGGCGTGCCGCAGGTCGTAGGGAGTCTTGCCGAGTGATGACGCTGCCACCTCGGGGGTGAACGCCGCGGCGCGTGCCCTCTGCCAGGCACGCACGATGGTCAACTTCGGCAACTCGGATTCATTCCGCTCCCCGACGAACAACCGGCCGTCTGGTGCCGTCCCGAACTCGGCCAGGTGCTCGTGAAGCAGAGCGGTGAGCTCGGGCGGGCAGGGCACCGTTCGCGTCTCCCCATGCTCGCGGTGCTTGAGCTGCCGCCTATCGCGGTTTCGGGCGCTGTCAGTCCAGTCTTTGCCCGCGTACGGTTCGGCTTGCTCCAGGTGCAGTTCCCCCCACCCCTCCACCGGTAGTGACAGGTTCTTCTTCGCAAGACTGACCGCTTCCTCGGGTCTGAGTGCGGCGAAGTACAGGCACCCGAAGTAGGCCACCAACCGCGGGCCGCTGCGACGTTGTGTCCGGACCGCTTCGAGCAGGGTGCGAGCCTGAACGGGGTTCACTACCCGTCGCTTGTCCACCTCGTGAACGGTCCGAGGCGGTGTCCATTTCAGAGCTGGAATCGGGTTCGTGTCGAGTAGGCCAAGTTCCACCGCGTATCCGACTGCCGCGGTCAGAATCCTGCGCTTACGGTTTGTCACGCTCGACGCAGTCCGCGACCCGTCCAGATTGACGGTGAGACTGTCCAAGACTCGACGAAGTACCTCAGGGTCGGACAACGCAACAACCGGGCGCGTGTGACTCTGAATCCAACGCAGCGCCTTCAAGATATCGGCAGGGCACTCGGGATCTTCCCGGCGCTTTGTGTTGAACGCCCACCGGCACAGCGTGGAACGGATCAGTTTGTCGTCGGGCTTACCCCGTGCCGTGGTGAACATGGCCGTGGTAACGGTGGTCAGAGCCTCGGCGTGCGTGCGCCTGGTGGTCGCGGCGACGCGTGGCCACTTCATGTCCACGAACTTGCAGGCGAAGTCGTACCAGCTCATCTCCCGTGGTCTCCGGCCCATGGACACCGGCCGGCCAGTGTCGGTGTCGAATGCCTCACCGCGACGGGCGGCTGCAAGCAGTTCCGAACGAAAGCTGTCGGCCTGTGCCTCTACCCGAAACGGCGCCTTCCACCGTTGTCCAGAAACCTGCCACCGCACCGTGTACGTGGTGACTTTCTTACCGGCGTACTTCTCGGTTTTCCAGATCCGGGCGTCGTAGCTTATGGCCATCAGGCAGCCTCTTCACAAGCCGCGAGCCACCGATCCAATTCAACCCGTCGCACACGGATCTCACCGTTGGGCAACTTGATGCACTTGGGCGCGCGGTGCTTGGCGCGCCATTCGTAGAAGGTCGATCGGGAGATGCGCAGCTCGGCGCACACTTCCGAGACGGTGAGATTACCGCCCTTGCCTGGGGTGGTAGGAGTGGAGTGGGTGACCATGTAGGTGCTCCTCTGGTCTGAAGGTTCTGGCAATTGCGGCCCTGACGCGCTGCTTGGCGGCTCCTGCATCAGGGCCACGGCGTGCTTTCGCTCCCGGCGGTCAGTTCTGGGTGGACGTCGTAGCCGGGTGAGGCTGGCCGCCCTCGGCCGGTGCGTGCGGGCTGCGGAACGGGCCGGAGGTAGCCGTGCTGTTCGAGCAGGGTGAGGGCGGGGTCGAGATCGGTTACCTTGCGGAACCGGGACCTTGACACGTTGACCATCAGGTCCCGGCGGGTGACTCGGGTGGCACCGGTACGGCCGATGTGGTCGAGCAGGAACCGGGCGTCATCGACGATTGGGTCGGCGCCCATGAGGTCGAAGGTGGCCTGGGCGTGGGCGAGGTAGTAGTAGCCGATGCGGGCGGCCTGATCGATGGTGTCGGGGCCGATGGCCCGGCCCCAGCCGTCGCGTAGGCGGGTCGCGAGGTGCAACAGGCCAGCGATTCGGACTACCGCGCCGACCCATTTGGCGGCCCAGTCGGCGATGTGGACCAAGTCCCCGTCCGGTCGTAGCCGGGGTTCGATCTGTGCTTCCAGGCTCAGGACGGCCTGGTTGGCGGCGAGAGTGAGTGGCAGAACGGCCGGATCGTTCCAGCCGGCCATGGTGTGCACCAGGGCGGTCAACCGGGTCGCGTACGTGCCCCGAACCACGTCGGATACCGAGTGAGCCCCGGTGGTGTCGCGGTAGCCGACGTTCGACGCTGGGAGGGCATAGAGGATGCGGGCCAGCACACCCCGGCCCCGGAACCCGGGTGCGCGGGCGAGGTCGCGTAGGACTTCGGGTTGCAGGGCCACGCCGATGGTCAGGGCCGGATGGTCAACGTGTTCGGCGGTGCGGGTCTTGCGATCGATACGCATCATGTCGCCCGCGTGGCCCTTGAGGAACACCTGCAAGGACGGCACTGCGTTGTACCGGCCGCCGGTCAGTGTGGTGAACACCTCCCCTTCGGCGGACAGGATCGCCAACCGGCCACCCTGCTCGGCCAACAGTGACGCGGCCTGTTCCGGGGTGACGTCGTCAGCGACCAACCTGGGTTCCACCGGAACCTCGATTGCCTCGGCGGCCAGTGCCGCGCTGCTTGCGTCGGCGAGCATTGGGGCCCGCCCGTCCCGGTCGACTGCGGCTGCTGCGGCGGCGGCCTTGCTGGCGTCCTGTTCGGCGGCAAAGCGGGCGAGTGCGGCTTCGACCCGTTGGGGCTTGGTGACATCGACCAAGGCGTGTTCTGCGGCCATGATCGGGGCGGTCATCGCCGCGAACACCGGCGACTTGCGCGACCCCGGCGGCATCGCGGTCACCAGGTAGAGGTTCACCGGTTCGCGCCAGCCGGGCCGGACCTCCACCACCGCCCGACCTCCAGCCGCGGTCGACAGGCACGCCAAGGCCACCGAGGCGGCCAGGTCGGCGGGTGTCTGGGTGAACTCGGCCACCGCGGAGACCATGTCGGCTGTCCAACCGGGCAGCGCATCGACCGGGAATGCTGGCAGTGTCACCCGGCGGCCCAGCGGTGTTGGCGGTGGCCACCCTTCGTTCGTTCCGCCGGTCTCCAGCTCCAGCGCGGCGCGCACCGTGCGTTCGATGAGTTCGCCGTCGACCGCATGCGCCTGCTGAAGTCGGGCACCCAGCACGTGCACCTGACGGACCCGCCAGGCTTCCAGCACGGCTTCGACGTGCCAGGACACGTCCCCGCCGGCCACCGCGGCGGCCGAGACGTACTCGGTGAGCACGACACCGTTCCGCAACCGGGGCATGAGGTTCGGCACGTCGGTACGCGTCCGAAGTACCTCACCCACATGCAGGATGCCCGCGGCCTGCCCGTGCTCTGCCACTGCCGCAGTGATCGCTTCGTGGATGACCGAGTGCAGTGGATTGGCGTAGTGCTCCGGCCGGATGGCGACCTCGGCGAGCAGAGCGGGTCGCTCCAGCAGTATTCCGAGCAGCGCGGCCTCATGGTCAAGGGCCGGCGGGGTGGGCAGGGCATGCACACTCACGGCGACACTCCAGAGACGGTCGCGGGTCGATCAGTCGAGGCGAACAGGCTGGGTTGGACAACTCCGTCCGCGCTGTCCCGGGTCGACCGGTGGCACCGGCATCGGCATGGGGTGCCGGCGTAGGTGCCGGCGCAGGACAGGTGTTCGCCGGTGCCGCACCATCCGGAGATGTACGGGTAGTTCGTCATGCGGCTACCCCTGGTGTGAGGTGGGGGAGGCCGGGTGCCGTCGGCGGGCGGTTCTGCGTCGTGGTCATCTGCTGCTCCGATGCGGCGTTGTTACAGAGAGTGACTGACAGGAGGCGTGCGAGGTGTGCGCACCGTGCGCACAGGGGTTTCGCGTGTGCGCGGGTGCACGCGGTGAGGGGCGCGGGGGCGGGGGTGTGCGAACGGTGCGCACCGTGCGCACACCCTCAGCGCGTGTTACGCGGCGTGAGCGCGGGCGGGTAGGCGGTACACGCCCGGGTCGCCGGTCTCCACGAGGGTGCCCTCGGCGCACAGCCGGGCGAGTTCGCGGGACAGCCACGTCCGGGAGCGGGTGAGCTTCGGGCGGAGTTCGGCCAGGTCGGCAGGCCGCACGGTGGTCTGACCGGCTTCGGCGAGCCCGTCGAGGTACTGGGCGAGCATGGCCTGAGCTTCGCTGGTGGTCAGTTCCCGGCCGGCGGTGGGAACGTTGACGAACTGCCAACGCGGTTCGTCGTTGTCGGGAATCTCCTGCTCGGTGTCCACGGTGTCGAGCAACCCCGGTTCCGGGTTGTCAGGGACGGGCACGGGTTCGAGTTCGTCGTCGGTGTCGAGCAGTTCGGCGGTCACCTCTTCGAACTCCTCGGGGTCGGGTGCGGGGTTGGCGTCGGGACGGATAGGAGCGGTCTGCTGCTGGACCGGTTCGGTGATGTCGATCGGAACGGCGCGCCGGGTGCGGTTGGTGTAGGCCGGGCCGGCGGCGTCGATGGTGACCGGGTCGAGTTCGGCGCGTACCCGGGCGTGTGCGTCGATGGTCGCGGTGATCTGCTCCGGGGTGATCTGGAACGTTCGCAGCGGTGTCGGCCAGTTCTCCTCGGGTACGCCAGGTGCCTCCAGGTAGGCGTATCCGGGGCGCTTGGCACCCCATGCGGCGGGGTTGGCGCCGGAGTCGAGCACGGTGTCGGACAGGGCGAATCCGGCGTCATCGGTGCCGCGGACGCCGAAGCACAGCACCGCGCCGAGCTGCGCCCGGGCGTCGGTGGGGATGTTCTGGTAGGACGCGCGCTGCATGGACACGACGACGCTCACGCCAGTCGATCGCGCCTGTTGCACGACACGGGTGAACACCCCGGAGTTCGCCACGTACGCGGCGGCCTCTTCGAGGATCACGACCAGCAGCGGAATCCCGCAGCCGGGTTCCCACTGCTTGTAGCCGCGCTGGCCGAGCCAGTCGGCCCGGGCGCGCACGATCTGTTCGACGGCCTTGAGCATGGCCTTGGCGTCGCCGTGTGTGGTGGCGAACCAGTCGATGCCGTTCTTGGCGACGCCGAAGGTCTGCTCACCCTTGATCGGGTCGGCCACCCACAGCACCGCGTCGGAGCGGGTCAGGACTTCGGTGGCCAACACGAGGGCACCCTCGGATTTGCCCGCGCCGCTCATGCCCATGAGCAGCACGTGGGCGAGGTTGCGTTGTTCGTTGTGGTCTCCGGGCAACCACAGCCGGACCGGTGCGGCGTGTTCGTAGGTGCCCAGCACCAGGGGCGCGGCGATCGACCCTCCGGACGCCGAGGGTCCGGGCCACGGGATCGTGCGGCGTAGTTGGTCGGTGGGTACGACGATGATCTCGGCTTGGTCGGCCCGGTCGGGGTCGGCGTTGAACCGCACCCCGGTCGGTGGCACGCCCAGGCCGGAGGCGATCCGGTCGCGGGCGCTGACCAGGTCGGCCACGGTCTGCTCACCGGGGACCAGTTGCACCTGGCCGGTGACCCGGGCGCCGTCGACCTTCGGGTGTGAAACGCGGGCACCGGTGAGCTTGACCCGCTCGGCCAGGTCGGACCAGCCGTCCCCGTCCCCGTCTCCGCGCAGCATCCGCCGCACGTTCCAGGACAGGGCCAGGCTGGGCAGTCCGATGCCGAACAGGTCGATGATCGGGTGGGCACCGGCGCCGACGATGGCGGCGGAGGTGAACCACGCCGAGGCCGCGCCGACGCTGACCGAGGCGTGTGCCCGGGTGAACCTTCCCCGGGCGCGGCCGGCGGCCCAGGTGACTGCGGTCAGCGCCGTCCCCGCCAGCGTCAGTCCGGCAGTCGCCCACGGAACGACCTGTGGGTTGAGGCCCCACATGTGGTGAGCGAGTTCCGCACCGGGCAGCAGTGTGGCGCCGACGGCCCACGGTGGGGCGTAGGGCAGCATGTGGGCCAGGGCGTGCTTACTCGCATGGTTGGCGACGATGTCGATGCCGCGACGAGGACGGCGCATGACCGTGTGTCCTTCCCTACTCGGCCTTGAACTGGAACGTGCGGCGCGGACGGCTGTTCTTGTTCACCGCGTCCAGTTCCGGGGAGAAGTGCTTCCGGAACGAGGCGTAGGCCCGGACGGCGGCGGCAGCGGCGGCGGTCTGCGCTTCGGCGGCGCGGTGCAGGTGCATCGACACCAGCCGGGCGCGGGCCTTGGAGTCCAGCCCCAACGCCCACTGGTTGCCGGGGATCTGGCCGAGGGCCGCGTTCAGTTCGGCGGCGGCGATGGCCACCTCGACACCCAGGTGGTGGGACAGCAGCCGGAGCCGGTTGCAGTAGTCACGGATCGCGATGTTGTCGGTGAACTCGGCGTCACCGAGGGACGGGCGCTCGGCCATCAGTGGTCCTTTCGGGAGTGGGTAACACGCGCACCCCGGCGGGGGTCGCGGATGTCGGAGGTCACGGCGTGACCTCCTCGGCGGTACCGATGGGGTCGGGCGTGTCGGTACCGGCCGCCTCGGGTACCAGGTGCAGAACCTGTCGGCCGGTCGCGGTCGGGGTACCGCCACCGGGACTGGTTGGGGTACCGGTCTGGGCGGTACCGCTCATGCCGTCACCGGTGAGTAGCGCGCGGCGTAGTTCCAGGGCGCGGTCCTGGCGTACCCGAAGCTCGGTCCGTAGCACGCGGGCGGGCGCGGGCTTGCCGTGTGTCGCCCGGTACCGGGCATCGACGTCACGAGCCTTCGAGACCAGTTCCACGGGTACCGCTGTCTCACCGGTACCGCCCCCGGACGGGTACCGCTGTGCCGTGGTGCGCCGTGCCGGTACCGACGTGATGGTCTGCGGTACCGCCACGCGCCGTACCGGTACCCGGGTACCCGTCGCGCTGGTACCTGTCGGGTCGGTACCCATCGTGTCCGGTACCGCCACGGGTTCTGGCCGCACCGATACCGAAGCGGTACCGGTCTCGGTCGGCTCCGCCTCGGTACCCAGAGCCAACGCGAGCAGGTGCGACAGCAGCCCGGCCAGTACCACCGGACCCGCGCCGATCGCGACCGACACCGGCCATGGCAACCGGCCGGAGTCCACCGCGTACCACACGTTCAGCCCGATCGACTGCCCACCGGCCAGCAGCATCACCGCCCACGCCCAGCGGCGCACCGACGTCGCCCGACTCGACAACGCCTCGTGCAACGCCAGCAACGTGGCCAGGTCGGCTGTCACCGCCAGGACCGCGCCCAGGCCCTGCCCAAGCAGCGGTTCAACCGCGGCAACCTGACCGTGAACGCCGAGCACCATCGCGCCCAACACCACAGCCACCAAACCCACACGGCGCATCACGCGGCCACCTCCTGACCGTGTCGGCGGTTCTTGTCCCGGTACATCGCGTCGTCGGCCCGTTCCCACAGCGCCGGGGCGTCCGAAGCGAGCGCGTACCCGACGCTGGCGGCGACCCGCACCACCGCACCGTCTGGCAGGGCCACCGGCCCGGCGACAGCCCCGGCCACCACCTCGGCGCGGCGACGCACCCACGGC
>DATCXL010000499.1:0-2025 GCA_036565825.1 Mycobacteriales bacterium | reverse complement strand
GGTGGCGAACACCAGGCCCTTGTAGCCGAACACCGGCTTGCGGGAGAACACCGGGATCACCTCGGTGACGATGCCGAAGAACGGTATCGCCACGATGTAGACCTCGGGATGCCCGAAGAACCAGAACAGGTGCTGCCAGAGGATGGCGCCCCCGTTGGCGGAGTCGAAGATGTGCGCGCCCATGTGCCGGTCCGCCATCAGGGCCAGCAACGCGGCGGCCAGCACCGGGAAGACCATCAGCACCAGCACGCTGGTCACCAGGATGTTCCAGGTGAAGATCGGCATCCGGAACATGGTCATACCGGGCGCGCGCAACGTCACCACGGTGGTGATCATGTTGACCCCGCCGAGGATGGTGCCCAGACCACTCAGCGTCAGACCCATGAGCCACAGGTCCGCGCCGGCGCCGGGCGCGTTGACCGAGTCGTTGAGCGGCGCGTAGGCGAACCACCCGAAGTCCGCCGCCCCACCCGGAGTGATGAACCCGGAGATCGTGATCAATCCACCGAAGAGGTACAACCAGTACGACAGCGCGTTCAGTCGCGGGAACGCCACGTCCGGAGAGCCGATCTGCAACGGCAACACCAGGTTCGCGAACGCGAACACCAGTGGCGTGGCGAACAACAGCAACATCACCGTGCCGTGCATGGTGAACAACTGGTTGAACTGCTCCTGGGACAGGTACTGCAGCCCGGGCCTGGCCAACTCCGTCCGCATCAGCAGCGCCATCAGGCCACCGGCGAAGAAGAAGGCGAACGAGGTCACCAGATACATCTGACCGATCATCTTGTGATCGGTGCTACGCAGAATCGACAGGAAGACAGCGCCCTTTGTCGGTCGCCGTGCCGGGTAGGGGCGGCTGACGATGGGCGCGGGCGCGATGGTCACGGAACGACCCCTCCTGGCGTGTCCTCGGCGAGGTACCGGCTTGGTGACACGCGCGGGCACGCGCGTCTCCTGTGACACCTCCGGCCAGAGAATAGCGCCTGCCCGGAAGCATCCATCGGCCGGTTCCCGACCGTGCTACGCGGCCGGTCCACAGGTTCTGACCTGTTCCGGCGGGTTCCGGCGGGTCAGGTCACGATCCGGCGGATGGTGACGATGTCGTGGTAGCCCGACAGCGGGAACAGGTGCACCGGTCGGCCTTCGAACGGTGCCTCCACCACGTTTCCACCGCCGACGTACATGCCGATGTGTCCCGGCGCGGACACCGTACCGTCCGCGCCGACCGTGGCGACGAGGTCGCCGGGGCGGATCTGCCCGGCCGGGACCGGGTCACCTCGACGACTCTGCTCGGCGGCGGTACGGGGCAACACGACCCCGGCGTGCGAGTAGGCCTGCTGCATCAGCGAGGAGCAGTCGCAGTGCCCGGCGATGTCAGGACCGAACGGATCAGTGCAGTTCCCACCGAAGTGGTACATCGAATCAATCTGGCCGACCGCCCAGGCCACCGCGGTGTCGACGATCCGGTCGCCGGTCAACTCCACCAGCACGCCCGGCGGCAACCCCCCGTGCCCGGCCCCCACCAGGCTGGGGGTGACCGCCCACCTCGCGGCCAGCGACAACACCACCCGCACGTAGTTCTGGGTCTCCTCGAATGCCGGGATACCGCGCGCGACCCGTACCGCCTGGGGCCCGGCGTTGTACCCGGCGAGCATCAGCGCGGCCGGGTCACCGGGAATGTCGGCGAGGTCCCTGGCCAGGGCGCAGTCGTACCGGGCCGCCGCCGGCACCGCGTCGACCGGGTCGAACGGCGAGGCGGCCCCGTCACCGTCCTCGTCGTGGCCCCAGTGCGCCCATGTCGACGGGATGAACTGCGCGATGCCCTGCGCGTCGCTGTGGGACACCGCGTCGGGCCGGAACCCTGACTCCTGGAACAGTTGGGCCGCCAGCACGCTCTCGGTGAGCTGCGGACAACCCTCGGAAGCCACCGCCCCGCGGACCAGGGCCGCGATCTGTGTCGGGATCTGCGGGAGGCCGTCACGCAACAGGCCACCCGACACCCCACCGGACGGGACCTGCCCG
>DATCXL010000497.1:0-3320 GCA_036565825.1 Mycobacteriales bacterium | reverse complement strand
CCGCGGCTGCCCCCGGTGATCGAGCCGAACTACCTGGACGCGCCCGAGGATCTCGAATCGTTGGTGGCCGGCATCAGGGTGGCCCGGCAGATCGCCGACCGGCCGCCGCTGCGCCGCTTCCTGCGCTCGGAGTACCTGCCCGGCCGCGAGATCCGCGACACCGAGGAACTGCGGGAGTACGTGCGGTCAGGCGCCGAGACGCTGTACCACCCGGTCGGCACCTGCGCGATGGGCACCGGCCAGACCGCCGTGGTCGACCCCGAACTTCGGGTACGCGGCGTGTCCGGGCTGCGGGTGGTGGACGCCTCGGTGATGCCGACGGTGCCGCGGGGTAACACCAACGCCCCGACCATCGCGCTGGCCGAACGGGCCAGTGACCTGATCAGGGGTAGGGCGCCGCTGGCCGCGTCGGCGCCGGCCATGTCGAACGCGGGAGGCGCGCGATGACCAGCACACACCAGTCGGCGCAGGGGTCGCTGGGTGAGGCGCCGAAAGAGTCGGCGCACGGGTCGGCGGACCAGGCGGTCGACCGGTTCGAGTCGTTGGACCCGGCCACCGGTGCGGTGGTGGGTCGTTTCCCGGTGCACGACCAGGCCGCGGTCCGTGCCGCGGTGGACCGGGCCCGCACGGCGGCCGGTTGGTGGACGGAACTGGGTTTCGAGGGTCGCGCGCAACGGCTGCGGGAGTGGAAGGCGATCCTGGCCCGGCGGATGCCGGTGCTGGCCGACCTGATCCATCGGGAGACCGGCAAACCGGTCGACGACGCGTTGCTGGAACTCGTGCTGGTGGTGGACCACCTGGACTGGGCGGCCCGGCACGCCGCAAAGGTGTTGGGCCGCCGACGGGTGTCGCCCGGCATGCTGATGGTCAACCAGGCGGCCACCGTCGAGTACGTGCCCTACGGGGTGGTCGGGGTGATCGGCCCGTGGAACTACCCGGCGTTCACCCCGATGGGGGCGATCGCCTACGCGCTGGCCGCCGGCAACGCGGTGGTGTTCAAGCCCAGCGAGTACACCCCTGCGGTCGGCACCTGGCTGGCTGACACGTTCGCCGAGGTGGTGCCGGAACGGCCGGTCTTCCAGGTGGTGACCGGACTCGGGGAGACCGGCGCGGCGCTGTGTGGCGCCGGTGTCGACAAGCTGGCCTTCACCGGTTCGACGGCCACCGCCAAGAAGGTGATGGCCACCTGCGCGCAGACCCTAACCCCCGTTCTGGTCGAGTGCGGCGGCAAGGACGCGCTGGTGGTCGACGCCGACGCGGACCTGTCCGCCGCGGCCGACGCCGCGTTGTGGGGCGGCATGTCCAACGCCGGGCAGACCTGTGTCGGCGTGGAACGCGTGTACGTGGTGGAGTCGGTGTACGACGAGTTCGTCGGGATGCTGGTGGAACGGGCCGGCCAGGTGCGCCCTGGCGAGGACCGGGAGGCGTCCTACGGCCCGATGACCATGCCCGGGCAGTGTGAGGTGGTCCGCAGGCACATCACCGACGCGCTGGACCGGGGCGCCCGGGCGGTGCTGGGCGGCCCGGAGTCGGTGCGTCCGCCCTATGTGGACCCGGTGATCCTGGTCGACGTGCCCGAGGACGCGCTGGCCGTGCAGGAGGAGACGTTCGGTCCGACCCTGACGGTGACCCGGGTGCGTGACGTCGACGAGGCGATCGCGCGGGCGAACGGCACCCGCTACGGGTTGGCCGCCGCGGTGTTCGCCAGGCGGCGCGGGGAGGAGATCGCCCGGCGGATCCGGGCCGGCATGGCCAGCGTGAACTCGGTCATCGCGTTCGCGGCGGTACCGGGATTGCCGTTCGGTGGCGTGGGCGACTCCGGTTTCGGGCGGGTGCACGGGCCGGACGGGTTGCGGGAGTTCGCCCGGGCCAAGGCGATCACCCGGCAACGGTTCGCCCCGCCGGTGCTGGTCACCTCGTTCCGCCGGGCCGAGCGCGGGTTCGCCCGGATGGTGTCGGGAATCCAGGCACTACACGGTCGACGTTCCTGACTCCCTCTTGATACCCAGCGCCTCTATGCCTAGATTGGCTAGGTATGAGAGCCGACCAGGTTCGTGGGCACCTCGACCTACTGCTGTTGTCGGTCGTCGCCGACGGACCGGCCCACGGGTATGGGGTGATCTCCGCGCTGCGTGAACGCAGCGGCGGTGAGTTCGATCTGCCGGAGGGCACCGTCTACCCGGCGCTCCACCGGCTCGAACGTGCCGGGCTGCTGGTCAGTCGGTGGGCCGACGAGTCCGGTCGGCGACGCCGGCTGTACGAGATCACCCCGGATGGCACGGCGGCACTTGCCGCCCAACGGCGGGACTGGCAGGCCTTCACCGAGGGCGTGCGCGCCGTGCTCGGGCCGCGTCTGCGGGAGGGACACGCGACATGACCGACGACGTGGCAGGACCGGTCGACAGGTACCTGGACCGTATGTTCGACCTGCTCGCCGGGTCTGGCGGGGCCGGGCGGCGGGCGCTGGTGGAGGTTGAGGCGCACCTGGCGCAGGCGGTGGACGCCGAACTGGCCGGCGGCGCCAGCCGCATCGAGGCCGAACGCCGAGCTGTGGCCCGATTCGGGCCGGTCAGGACCGTCGCAAGTGGACTACTCGCCGCCGATCGGTCCGGGATCGGGTCGATGCTTCGCCGGGTCGTCGCCGCGGGGTGGCTGGTTGGCGGGGTCGGGATGGTCGTGATCGGACTGTCCGCACCGCTGGTGTGGGCGGTCGGCCGGTTGTTCGGCAAGGACCTCGTGGCGCCCGACCAACCAGGGGCGCACTACACCGCCGCGCGCTGCGCGGAACTGTTCGAGTACTTCCCGCACGCGGGAAGTTGCCGTGCCGCGTCGATCGCACACCACTTCACCGAGGAGGTCAGGAACCGGATCGTGGCGGGAGTGCTGGGCGTGCTCGTGCTGGCCGCGTTCTGGCTGATCCGCAGGACGCGCCGCCGGTGGCTGGCCCGGTTCCGCCCGTTCACCCAGGTCCCACCCACCCGGGTGCTCGTCGCGGTGGCCGCGACCGCGTTCGGTGTGGTGTCGATTCTCCTGACCGGCCAGGGTTTGGATGCCCTGATGATCGGACAGCGCACCAGCGCCGGTGCCAACCTGGCCAGCGGCCTGGTGTCCGCGGTCGCGTTCGCCACCTTCCTTCCACCACTGGTCCGCGACCTGCGGCTGCCCACGACCTGACACGAGGGGCCTGTGGGTCTGGTCACCACAGGCGCCGGATGGCTGCGGCTCGCGTCGGTGCCGGTCGACCCGTGGCAGACTCGGGGCACGGGTCGACTGGCGAGGGAGTGGGCTGTGGCGCGGGAGATCACCAGGGTCGGCGTGGT
>DATCXL010000478.1:0-5411 GCA_036565825.1 Mycobacteriales bacterium | reverse complement strand
CGTGGCGGTCACCGGATCGGTGACCGCCACGCCGAAGGTCGGTGACCCGGTCAAACTGGACGGTTTCACCGTGACCGCTGACGCCACCGTGCCGGCGCTGGCGGTCGGCATCGACCATGTGAGCGGAGCGTTCACGTCCTTCCCGGTCAATGCCACCGCCGGCGACGGGACCGACGCCGGGTCGGCGGATCCGGGTGCGGACAACAGTCTGCCGATCGACGTGAATGTCGCGGCTGGCGGTGTACTGCACCTCACCACACCGGATGCGGCTCTGACACTGACCGGGTTCACCGCCAACGCCCCCGGATCGATGTCCTTCGACGCGGGCACCATCGCCGCGCACCTGACCCTCACCGGGCCCGACAAGGACACGCAGGAGCCGGTGACGATCGACACCGTGTCGGTCACCTGCACCGGCGGCGGGCAGGTCGCCACCGTCGACGTGCCCGAACCGGCCCAGACGACGACCAGCGCACCCCCCACCACGGGCACCCAGGGTGGGGATGACGACCACAACGGAGATGACGACAAGACCGCGTCGCACCCGGCCACCACGGCGTCTGTCACCACCGCCACCACCACGTCGGCGAGCGTGGTGCGGAACGTGTCGGCCCGGGGCACGCTGGCCAACACCGGCACGCCGTACACCCTGCCGATGACCGGGACCGGTGCCGCCCTGGTACTGCTCGGCGCGGGTCTGCTGGTGGCCAGCAGGCGGCGCCACGTCCTCCCCGAGGGGATGACCGAGCAGGACTGACTGACCTGGCAGGACTGACCACATAGAACTGACCGACTCGACGCGGCCTCGGGTGAGAACCACCCGGGGCCGCGTCGCGTGCTGACACCGCCGGCGGCGCGTCGCACGATGACGTCCGGACGGGAGACCGCGGAGCCGAGGCTCCACCCCGGTGACGGCCGGGATCAACCAGCTAACTCCACAGGTCGGTGACCCGCACCCCGTGGTCGCGCAACATCCGGCGCAGCAGCGGCAGGGACAACCCGATCACGGTGCCATGGTCGCCCAGGATCTCCTCCACGAACCATCCGCCAAGACCGTCCAGGGTGAACCCGCCGGCCACGCCCAGCGGTTCGCCGGAGGCCAGGTAGGCGGCCACCTCCTCGGCGTCCGGGCGCCCGAACCGGACGCTGGTCGAGGCGACCGCCACCGACTCGCCGAACACCTTCCCGCCGCGCACCTCCACCAGACAGTGACCGGTGTAGAGGGTGCCGCAGCGGCCGGACATCCGAGCCCAACTGCGCCTGGCCTCCGAGTTGGTGCCGGGCTTGCCGAACCCCTCGCCGTCGATGTCCAGCATCGAGTCACAACCAAGCACGAACACGTCGTCGGTCATGTCACGGGCTACCCGACGGGCCTTGGCGATGGCGAGTGCCTCCACCAGGGACTCGGTATCGGGCGCGCTCACCCGTGACTCGTCGACGTCGCTGGGAACCACCTCCACACGCAGTCCGGCGTCCTCCAACAGTCGACGGCGGGCCGGCGAGGCCGAGGCAAGGACCAATCGGTTGACGCTCCCCCGCCTGAAGGCGGGGGGTTCCTGTTTCACCAACGGATGCCTCCTCGCTTCAGGAGCGAGGCGGTCTCACTCCATCTCCACAGGCAGAAACCGCCAGCCCGGCGGCCAGAATGTTGATCGCCGCGTTCACGTCGCGGTCGTGGACGGCACCGCAACGGCACGTCCACTCGCGGACGTTCAACGGCAGTCTCGTGGTGATCGCCCCGCACGCCGAACATGTCTTGGATGACGGGTACCAGCGGTCGACGGCGATCATCGTGCGGCCGTACCAGTCGGCCTGGTACTCCAACTGGCGACGTAGTTCCGACCAGGACGCGTCGGAGATGGCACGGGCCAGCGAGTGGTTCTTGACCATGTTCCGCACGGACAGGTCCTCGATCACGACCGTTTGGTTTTCGCGGACGAGTCGAGTGGTGAGCTTGTGCAGGCGGTCTCGGCACCGGTCGGCGATCCGACCGTGGATCTTCGCGACCCGCAGCCGGGCCTTGGCCCGGTTCGCGGAACCCTTGGCCTTGCGGGACAGGGCACGTTGTGCCCGGGCCAGCCGGGCGCGGTCGGCGCGCTCGTGCCGGGGGTTGGTGATCTTCTCCCCGGTCGACAAGGTCACCAGCGACGTGATACCCGCATCGATGCCCACCGCCACCGTCGACGGCGGGGCGTCGTGAACGGTCGCATCCACCAGGATCGCAACGTGGTACTGGCCCCGGGCATTCCGCGACACCGTCACCAGCGACGGGTCCGTACCGTCGGGCAACGGCCGCGACCAGACGATGTCCAACGACCGATCCTGCTTGGCAAGGGTCACCTTCCCGTCCCGGAAGGTGAAACAACCCCGGAAGTAGGTCGCCGAGTCGGTGGTCTTGCCCTTCTTCTTGAACGTCGGATACTTCGCCCGCTTGCCCCAGAAGTTCACGTAGGCGGTTTGCAGGTTGCGTAGGGCGGCCTGCAACGGGCCCTTCGACGGCTCGGCCAGCCACACCGTGTCCGGATCGCGTTTCCACCCGGTGAGCATCCTGTCGGTCTCGGCGTGGGTAACCCGCCGCTGCTCCTGAAACCAGGCACGGGACCGTTCGGCCAACGCCCGGTTGTACACGTACCGCACGCAGCCGAATGTCCGGGCGAGTTGCTCGGCCTGCTCGGGTGTGGGATAGCAGCGGTACCGGTAAGCCCGCCTCGCCACCCTCGAACCCACACCTGACAGTATATCGCACTGTCCTGTCAGGATCGATTTGATGAGCCAACCCCAGCCTGAAGGCCGGAGCATGCGCGCTACGCCCACCGGTCACGCCGGGCAGAGTATCGGCCAGCCAACGGTGGCACGCGAGGACCCGACACCGACCGTCCGCGCTGCCCGGCCGGGCGGCCAGACCGGTCAGGGTGGTGGACGCTGTCACGTGGAACCGCCTGCGTGTGGCCGGTTGCCCGCGACGTCTTTGCGCCAGAACGTTCCTTTTGGAAGAACCGAGCACGATCGGTCAGGAAAGTGCGACGGTGACGCAGCACCCGACGAACAACACCTGCATCGCGGTGCGCGGTGCCAGTGGCGTCACGGCCCGGCCGCCGATGACCCCTCCGACGTGGGCGACGCGCACGTTGGCCGGGAACATCAGCGTCAACAGCACGGCCAGACACGCCGCCGCGGGCCGGTAGGTGGCGGGCAGCAGCAACCCGGCCGCACCGGCGATCTCCAGTGCGCCGGTGATGGTCACCAGCAGCGCGGGCCAGGGTAGCCCGGGTGGCACCATCGCCATCAGGTCGGAGCGATGCTTCGGGTTGAAGTGCGCGACCGCGGTGAGCACGAACATGACGGCGAGCGCACCGCGCAGGACGGGCAGCCACGAGTCCAGGGTGCCGACGCCGAGCAGGGGTCATGTTGGCCACCCGGCTGTGAACCCGGTTGCCTCGGCCTGTCCGTGCGCAACCGGGTACCTGTGTGGGCGGTGGTCAACGAGGTAGCGCGCTGGCCCGCCAGGCACCCGGGCCCGGGTACACCGGCGCGCCCAGCGACGACGCCCGGTCCGACCAGCCCGTGCGGTCCTGACGCGGCCCGGAGCCCGGCCGGGACACGGCCACCGCGGTGAACACCGCCACCAGGGCGGCCAGTTCCTCGGCCGTGGGTTCCCCCCGGACCACCCGTAGCGTCGGGGTGTCCTCGGGCTGACCTACCTTGGCTTCTCCGCGGTCACTCACAGCGGGATGTTGCCGTGCTTCTTGGGTGGCAGCGTCTGCCGCTTGTCGCGCAACATCCGCAGCGCCTGCACGATGTTCTTGCGGGTGTGTGACGGTGGGATGACCGAGTCGACGTAGCCGCGCTCGGCCGCGACGTAGGGGTTGTACAGCGCGTCCTCGTACTGGCTGATCAGTTCGCCGCGGCGGGTGTCGGGGTCGTCGGCTTCGGCCAACTCCCGTCGGTACAGGATGTTCACCGCCGCCTGCGCGCCCATCACCGCGATCTGTGCCGACGGCCAGGCCAGGTTCACGTCCGCACCCAGGTGCTTGGAACCCATCACGTCATAGGCGCCGCCGTACGCCTTGCGGGTGATCACGGTGACCTTCGGTACGGTCGCCTCGGCGTAGGCGAAGATCAGTTTGGCGCCTCGCCGGATGATGCCGTCCCACTCCTGCGACGTGCCGGGCAGGAAACCGGGAACGTCCACGAAGGTCAGCACGGGCACGCTGAACGCGTCGCAGGTCCGCACGAACCGGGCGGCCTTCTCCGACGCCTGGATGTCCAGGGTGCCGGCGAACCGCATCGGCTGGTTGGCCACCACGCCGACGGGTCGACCCTCCACCCGGCCGAACCCGACCAGGATGTTGGGTGCGAACAGCGGATGCACCTCACAGAACTCGCCGTCGTCGAGTACGTGGGCGAGCACCTCGCGCATGTCGTAGGGCTGGTTGGGGGAGTCTGGGACGAAGGTGTCCAGCTCTCGGTCCCGGTCGGACACGGCCAGGTCGGCCTCGACGTCGTAACTGGGCGGGGTGTCCAGGTTGTTGCTGGGCAGGTAGGACAGCAACGACCGGACGTAGTCGACCGCGTCGGCCTCGTCGGCGGCCATGTAGTGCGCCACACCCGATTTGGTGTTGTGCGTCCTGGCCCCACCGAGTTCCTCGAAGCCAACGTCCTCGCCGGTCACCGCCTTGATCACGTCCGGGCCGGTGATGAACATGTGCGAGGTCTGGTCGACCATCACGGTGAAGTCGGTGATCGCCGGGGAGTAGACCGCGCCGCCGGCGCACGGCCCCATGATCAGGGAGATCTGCGGGATCACCCCGGAGGCGATCGTGTTGCGGTAGAAGATCTCGCCGAACAGGCCGAGCGCGACCACGCCCTCCTGGATCCGGGCGCCGCCACCGTCGTTGATGCCGATTATCGGGCAGCCGGTCTTGAGCGCCAGGTCCATCACCTTGCAGATCTTCTCGCCGTAGACCTCACCCAGGCTGCCGCCGTAGACGGTGAAGTCCTGGGAGAACACGCAGACCCCGCGGCCGTCGATCGTGCCGTAGCCGGTGACCACGCCGTCCCCGTACGGACGCTTGCGGTCCATACCGAAGTCCCTACCGCGGTGCCGGGCGAGTTCGTCCAGTTCGACGAAGGAGTCCGGATCGAGCAGCATCTCGATCCGCTCACGGGCGGTCTTCTTGCCCTTGGCGTGCTGTTTGTCGATGGCCCGTGCCGACCCGGCGTTCACCGCCTCGCTCTTGCGTCGCAGCAGGTCGGCGAGTTTGCCCTCGGTCGTGCGGGTGTCCAACCCCTGTTCGGCGGGTTGGGGCGCGGATGCCGTCATGCACCACCTCTCACCACGGTCGGTCGTCTCACCACGGTCGGCCGTCGCCGACGGCACAAACGGTCGCGTACCGGATCATGCACCGGGC
>DATCXL010000476.1:0-2831 GCA_036565825.1 Mycobacteriales bacterium | reverse complement strand
TGACCGGTGTTGGAATTCCTGCCGAACGACTGATTGTGGTTGACAACAGATCAACTACGGTCTAAATGATGTTCATCATCGTTACGGTAGGAACCGACTGAAAAGAGGCGGCTCATGCCCGTCGAGTTCAGCACATCGGCCTTCGTCCCTATCGCTCTTGGCTTTTTCGGTCTCGGCACCGGTTACCTCATCTGGGGCCCACAGGAACTGTTCGGCTGGCCCGTGCGCGACGAGAGCGTCGACCGGTCCAGTGGTGTCTGGGCGATCTGGATGCCAGGCTTCTGCCAGTTCGTTACTGGCATCATCTTATTCGTCGGCCTGACCTGGCTACAGGTCTTCACAGATCCACCGCTCTACATGGCGGCCCTGGCATTCTCCGCGTACGGCATCCACTGGTTCGCGCTGGGATGGAACCGTCTACGCGGGAACGACTCCCGTCCAAATGCCGGCATGTCGGTGGCGTTCACCGTGTTGTCTGTCCTTGGCGCCATCGTCTTCTTCAAGGCCGGCGGCTGGCCGGTCGGGCTGTTGTTCGTCGGACTGGCCCTCGTCTACGTCGCGGACTTCTTCCTCAGCATCGGCATCAGGGCCGCCGAGCGCCTGCTCGGCCTGATCCACGTGGTTCTCGGGCTCTGGCTGATGTACCTGACCGTCGCAGCGGGTCTGAACCTCGCCTCCGGTTACCACCTGCCGGTCTAGCTGGTTGGTTCCGGACTCTCGCCGGCGCAGCCCCGGCTCCGGGGTCCCGCTGTTGCGGGGCCGGTGCTTTGTTGCCCTCTGTGGGGGAGCTTCGCTCCACCCCACGCCCCACGCCCCTGGTTCGCGGGACCACCGCGGACAGTTTTGAATTGATCATCTGGGGCGGGCTCCCAACTCCTCGTGGGAAATCCGCGGTGAGTGGGCCCCGTCGGTGGGGGTTTTCCCGCAAAAACCCCCACCGACGGGTGCCGGTGTCCGGGCCAGGCGAACAGCGGCACCATGACGCCCGGTGACGTGCTGGGTGACGGTCCGGGGCCGCCGGCGGCCTGATACGCGATTGTCGCGTGGTGATGCTGCCGGGCTAACGCGGGCCGCCCGGGGCGGTCGCGGCCCGGGCGGTGTCGATGTCACCGTCGGAACAGATGTCCGTGCCACTGCTGACGTCGGTGTCGGTGTCGGCGTCGGCTGAGCGGCACAGTTCGGCGATCAGGTCGCGCACCACGGCCCCGCCGGTCGCCCGGACGCGCCGCGCCGAGACCCGCACCGACATGTTGTCCGGCCGGCGAACCTCGTACACCACGTCATGGTTGTGGTCCCGGATCCAGGCCACCAGCGAGTCGGCCAACGCGGTCGCCGCACCGGGCGGGTCCAGGCAGACCGCGATGGTGTCGACCGGCGTGACGGTGTCGGCCGGTCCGGTGTCGACCGACCCGGTGGGATCGACCAGTCCGGCCAGGTCGTCGTCACCGGCCAGCCAGGAACGTAACGATGGCAGTTCGTCCTCGGGGTGTTCCCCGGTGACCGCGATCGCCACGTCCACCGCGCCTCCTCTGTGTGTCCGACCCGGAGCGTAGCGGTGCCCGGCCGGGCCTCACCCGACCGGGCACCGTGACCGACTACTACGGCTTGAGTATCCCGTCGTCACCGACCGCGGGCTGCTTGGTGGTGTACGGCTTCAGCGGGCCGTCGCCGTCGTCGGTGACCTGCGGCGGCTGCAGCGGTGTGACGGTGTTACCGGCGATGACGCCTACCTGGGTGCCGGTGTAGCCGGAGTGGTCGGTCTTGGAGTAGCGGAACGGGACCAGGCCCGGGCCGGTGAACCCGCCCTTCTCCAACGCCGCGACCAGGCTGGCCCGGGTCGGGTTCTCGCCCGCCGCCTTGAGCACCTGGGCGAACGTGTAGGCCGCGGCCATGCCGTACTCGACGTTACCGTCGAAGGGCAGGTCCGGAACGTACTTGTCATGGACCTTGCGGAACAGGTTGGTCCAGGAGTTGGTGGTGTCACCGGTGGCCGGCAGGTACCCGTCGGTGATGATGCCCTGGATGAGGTCGTTGCCCGACACGTCCGACCCGCCCTTCTTGGCGAAGGACTCCAGCAGACCGGACAGTGTGGTCGGGTCCGAGCCGACGTTGCTGACCACCATCCGCGGGTGGAAACCGATCTTGAGACTGTTCAGGATGGTCAGCGCGGTGAATGCCGGAATGCACTCGCACACCACGACCTGGGCGCCGGCCGCCTTGAGCGCGGCGACCTGCGGGGCGATGTTGGAGTTGCTCGACTCGTAGGTCTGCCGGGAGACCACACTCTTGCCGTCGATGTAGGCGTCCAGACCCTTGGCGCCGTCGGTGCCGAAGTCGTCGTTCTGCAGCATGTAACCGACCTTGGCGCCGACGAAGGTGTCCGCCACGTACCTGCCGAGGATCTTGCCCTCGACGGTGTAGTCGGGCTGCCAACCGAAGGTGTTCTCGAACTTGTCTGTCTGGTTCCACGCGCGCGAGCCCGAGGCGACGAACAGGTCGGGCACCTTGTGCTGGTCGAGGAAGGTCAGCACCTTCTCGTGGGTCGGGGTGCCCAGGCCGTTGAACAGTGCGAAGACGTTGTCCTTGAGCACCAGTTCCTTGACCACGCTGACGGTCTGGGTCGGGTTGTACCCGTCGTCCTTGTAGATGTACTTGATCTGCCGCCCGTTGATCCCGCCGTTGTCGTTGATGTACCTGAACATCGCGTTGGCGGCCGGTGCGATCTCGCTGTACCCGGGCGCGGCCGGGCCGGTGAGCGGCTGGTGGCTCCCGATCGTCACGGTATCCTCGGTGACCCCGGGGGCGGACGAGTTCGAGTCGCCGCTGCCGCC
>DATCXL010000360.1:0-16598 GCA_036565825.1 Mycobacteriales bacterium | reverse complement strand
CAGGCGCTGGAACGTCCAGACCGAGTGGTAACCCAGTTCCTCGGCGCGTCGGGCGAGTCGGACCTGGTTGGCGGGGGTCGCCCACGAACCTGACACCGGAACCGCGAAACCCATCAGCACGTCCCTCACCGTAGCCGAACCACGGCCGAAGCGACCCGTCCCACCCGATGACCCCCCGGCCCGTGTGGACACCGCAGTGACAGATGTCATCGGCAACACCGGACGTGCCTCACTACCCGGACCGGTGCTGGCCGGAGAACCTCGACAGCGTGAGAAGAACTGACCACACCACCGACCACCTGCCGGCCGATCCCGCCGAACCCCGCGACGTCGGCGCGGCGACCCGATCCGCCGGCACGGCCGTCCGACTGCGGTCGCTGCGCCGGACCTACGGCCCGGTCGTGGCCGTCGACGGACTGGACCTGGACATCGCCCCCGGTGAGACGGTTGCCCTACTCGGCCCGAACGGCGCCGGCAAGTCGACCACCATCGACATGCTGCTCGGGTTGACCCGCCCCGACGCCGGCGAGGTACGCCTGTTCGGCCGCACCCCGGCCGAGGCGATCACCGAGGGGCTGGTCGGTGCCATCTTGCAGGCGACCAGCCTGCCCACCGACGTGACCGTGACCGAGCTGCTGGAGATGGTCGCCTCACTGCACCACGAGCCGATGTCGGCGGCCGAGGCGATGCACCGGGCCGGCATCAGCGACCTGGGCCGCCGGCGAACCAGCCGGCTGTCGGGTGGGCAGCAGAAACGGGTCTGCTTCGCCATGGCCCTACTGCCCGACCCCGAACTGCTGGTACTCGACGAACCGACCGCCGGGATGGACGTGGAGAGTCGGCGGGCGTTCTGGCAGGCGATGCGGGAACAGACCCAGGCCGGCAAGACCGTGCTGTTCGCCACCCACTACCTGGCTGAGGCCGACGACTACGCCGACCGGATCGTGCTGGTCCGGTCCGGCGCGGTGGTCGCCGACGGCCCGGCCACCGAGATCAGGGCGATGGGGGGCGGGCGCACCATCCGGGCCACCCTGCCCGGCGCCGTGCCGGAACGGCTGTGCGCGCTGCCTGGCGTGCTGTCGGCCGAGACGCACGGCCAGGCGGTCGTGCTGCGGTGTTCAGACTCTGACACCGCGCTGCGGGCACTGCTGGCCGCCGAACCGGTGGCCCGCGACATCGAGGTGTCCGGGGCCGACATGGAGGACGCGTTCCTCGCCCTGACCACCGACATCCCGACCATCGGCGAGGAGGTCACCCGGTGAGTATCCAATTCCTCTTCCTGGAGATCCGGCGCACGCTGCGCTCACTGCGATATCTGATGTTCGCGGTGGTCTTCCCGGTCGGGCTGTTCCTCCTGTTCGCCGCGCTGTACAAGGACGAGGCGCTGATGGGCACCACCGCCAAGGCGTACCTGATGATCAGCATGGCGATGTTCGGCACCATGGGCACCACCATGGCCACCGGGGCCCGGGTCGCCATGGACCGGCAGATCGGTTGGAACCGACTGCTCCGGCTGACCCCGCTGCGGCCCCGCTGGTACGTCGCCACCCGGTTCGTCAACTCGCTGGCCACCGCCGTCCCGTCGCTTCTGCTGGTGTTCGTGGCGGGTCGGCTGCTGGGGGTGCGGATGAGCGGATCCGAGTGGACCCGGGTCAGCCTGTACTTCACCCTCGCACTGGTGCCGTTCGCCGTGCTGGGTGTCGCGCTGGGTTACCTGATCACCGCGGACAGCGCACCGATGGTCAACGGTGCCAGCCAGATGGTGCTGTCCCTGTTCGGCGGGGTGTGGGTGCCGGTGAGCCAGATGCCGCACGTCATGCTGACCGTGGGCAGGGCGTTGCCGTCGTTCTGGCTCGGCGTGGCGGCCCGCTCCCCCCTGACCGGCGAGCGCCTGGGGTTCAACGGGCTGGCCATCCTGGTCGGTTGGACGGCTGTCTTCGCCCTGTTCGCGGCGCGCCGCTACCGCCACGACGCCGCCAGGGCATGAGCGCAGCGCCAGCGGAGTGAACCAAGGAAACCAGCGGGCTCGTACCTCGTGCCTGCCCGGAGCGAAACGAGGACACACATGAGCCCGCCGGTAGCCGTACCGGAACCGCGGGAGCCCGACACACTGGTGGCAGGGAACCGACCGGAACGAACGGTAGGTGCAACGTTGAGCGAGCCGACCGGGCTGCCCCTCGGGCGCGGCAGGACCGGGCCCTACCAGGGCCGGTGGCGGGTGTTCGCGGGTTTCTGGCTGGTGTACCTGGCCTACCCGCTGGGATCAGCCCTGCACCGTGAGCACGGCCGGCCGGCGATGATCGCTCTGAGTGTGGGCGGCTTTCTGGCGTTCTGCGCCGCCTACCTGTTCCTGCCGCCTCCGTTGCTGAGGCGGCAGGAACAGGACCGACACCGGCATGCCGCGCCGGCCACGCTCTTCGCGATCGGCACGGCGCTACTGCCGCTGACCGGCACGCCAGGACTGACCTGCTACGTGTTCGTGATCAGTGCCGCCATCGTGTTGCTGCCGCCACGCGAGGCGATGCCCTGGGTGGTGGCGTGCCTGGGCGTGGCCGTGACGCTGTCCCTCACCGTGCCGGACTGGTCGGACGGCATGCTGTCCACGGTCTACTCGCTGGTGGCCACCGCGCTGGCCGTGGGCGGTTTCAGCAAGCTGTTGCGCACCGCCCGGGAACTGGTCGCCGCCCGGGAGGAACTGGCCCGACTGGCCGTGGCCGAGGAACGTGTCCGGTTCGCCCGGGACCTGCATGACATCCTGGGGCACAGCCTGACCGTGATCACGGTGAAGGCCGGCCTGGCCAGCCGGCTGGTCGCGCGTGATCCCGAACGCGCCGCGACCGAGATCGCCGAGATCGAACGGCTGGGTCGGGCCGCGCTGGGCGACGTGCGGGCCACCGTAGCGGGCTACCGGCAGGTGTCGTTGGCCAGTGAGTTGGCCTCGGCCCGGCACGTGTTGGACGCGGCCGGCATCCGGGCCGACCTGCCACGCGCCATCGACGAGGTGCCCGGCGAGATGCACGAACTGTTCGGCTGGGTGGTCCGCGAGGGGGTCACCAACGTGGTGCGGCACAGCGCCGCGAAGACCTGCGCCATCAGGGTGTGGGGCGAGGGCATCCAGATCGACGACGACGGGGACCACGCCCCGGACCCGGTCCCGCACGGTACCGGCACCGGACTGGCCGGGCTGACCGAGCGGGTGAACGGCGCGGGCGGACGGCTGGTCGCCGGAGCACGGCCGGGCGGAGGCTTCCGGTTGCGGGTCAGCCTGCCCGCCCGGCGACCGGCCGGGTCGATGCCCGCCGCCACCGCGCCAGCCACCTCACCCACCATCGCGCCCACAGCACCGGCCGAGGTGAGGACGTGATCCGGGTACTGGTGGCCGATGACCAACACCTGGTACGCGGGGCGCTGGCCGCGCTGTTGGCGCTGGAGGACGACATCGAGGTGGTCGGCCAGGTCGGTCGCGGTGACCAGATGGTGGCCGAGGCGCTGCGGAGTGGGCCGGATGTCGCGCTGGTCGACATCGAGATGCCCGGCATGGACGGCATCGCCGCGACCGGGGCGCTGCGGGCGGCGCTGCCCGGCTGCCGGGTGTTGATCCTCACCACGTTCGGCCGGCCAGGTTACCTGCGTCGGGCCATGGAAGTCGGCGCGAGTGGGTTCATGGTCAAGGACGCCCCGGCCGCCGAACTCGCCGACGCGGTCCGCCGGGTCAGCCAGGGCTACCGGGTGGTCGACCCGGTGCTGGCCGCCGAAAGCCTGGCGACCGGGCACAACCCGCTGACCGGCCGGGAACGCGACGTACTGCGCGCCGCCCGCTCCGGTGGCACCGTCGGTGACATCGCCCGGGCGGTGTCGTTGGGTAAGGGCACGGTGCGCAACTACCTGTCCTCGGCGATCGGCAAGACCGCGGCGCGCACCCGGGCCGAGGCGGTTCGGGTGGCCGAAGAACGTGGCTGGCTCTGACCCGCCCCCGCTCGGACGTCGAGCACCACGGGCCGGGCGCCGTCAGGGCCCGGTGCCCACCGCCCTGTTCCGGGCCGTGGCCGGTGGGCACACGGCCCGAAGCACCAGCACGGCGATGTCGTCTTCGGGCGGACGGGGTGCGTACTCGACCGCCGCGCGCTGTACGGCGGTGGCCATCGCCGACGCGGACAGGCACCGGCACTCTGCCAGCAGGGCGTCCATGTCGTCCTCGCCGAGCATCCGACCGCCCCGGCGCCTTTCCAGCACGCCGTCGGTGACCGACAGCAGTGACTGCCCCGGGCACATCTCGATCGTGTCCGAGGAGTAACGGCGGTCGGGCAGTACCCCGAGCAGCGGCTGGTTGGACCCGACCGACCGGACCGACCCTGACGGGTCGAGCAGGTACGGCAACGGGTGGCCGGCCGCGACCAGGTCCACCCGCACGCCGCCACCCTCGCGCGGGGTGATCTCACCGTGCAGCAGGGTCAGGAACGGGGCCGGGCCGCCCTCCTCGCGCACCGAGTCGTTGAGTTGGCGGACCGCCTCGGACACCGGGCAGTGTTGCCGGCCGAGGACACGCAGCACGTGCCTGGCCTGTCCGGTGACCGCGGCCGCCTCCGCGCCGCTGCCGCACACGTCCCCGATGGTGAACCGCCAGCGGTCCGGACCGACCGCGAACAGGTCGTAGAAGTCACCGCCCACCTCCTGGCCCTGACCGGCGGCCCGGTAGGCGACGCCTACCTCAAGGTGCGGCACGTCGGGTAGCCGGGCCGGCAACAGGCTGCGTTGCAGCGCCTCACTGGCGGTGAGTTGGCTCCGGTACAGCAACGCGTTGTCCAGGGTGAGCGCGGCACGCCGGCTCAGTTCCTCGGCGAGCTCGACGGCGTCCTGGTCGAACCGACCGCCGACCGGGTCACCGACCAACACGGTACCCAGACCACGCCCCCTGGCCACCAGCGGCAACCGCAGGGTGGTCTCACCGTTCAGGGTGCCACGAGCCGCCTCGGCCGGGCCGGCCCCGTCGCGAACGCCTTCGGTGGGGGCGCCGTCGAACCCGGCGGTACCCGACCCCCCTCCAGACAACATCGCCCGCAGGTTGTCGATCCGGGTCTCGTCCTGGTGCCAGACGTGGCTGAGTTCGGCATGATCGTGCGGGCCGACGGTGGCGATGGCGCACCAGGACGCCAACCGGGGCACCATCAGTTGGGCCAGCACGGCCAGGGTCATCCGCGGGTCCAGCGTGCCGGCGAGCAGGTCGCTGGCGTCGGCCAGGTAACCCAGCCAGCCCCGGTGTCGGCGGGCCAACTCGGCGATCCGGCAGGTCTCGATCGACAGTGCGAGGTGCTCGGCGGCCTGCTGCATCCGGATCGCGTCATGGTTACCGAAGCCACCCAGCGTGGTCGAGGCGACCACGAGCCGGCCGATCAGCCGGTTCTCCACCACCAGCGGCACGGACACCGCCGAACGCATGCTGGTGCTGGTCAACACCGGTAGCGCCTGCTGCTCGGTCAGGTCGTCGTGAACCGTGGGCAGTCGGTCGGTCAGGGTCCGCCCACCCAACCCCTCGGGCACCGGCAACAGGCTGCCCGAGGTCACTGACAACCCGGTGGACGCCGAGACATAGCCCTGCCCGCCGTCCTCATCGAACAGCACGATGTAGGCCGCGTCACCGTCGATCGCGTCGCATGCCCGCTGCACCGCCCGGGAGAGCAGGTCATCCAGGTGCAGCCGGGTCAGTTCCGACCGGCTGAACGCCGCCCAGTGGGCGCCGGTCGGCCCGGTCTGCCGCCGGTCGTTGCCCAGGTGCTCCAGCACGGTCCGTTGCGCGGCTGGCACAACCAGCCACAGGGTGCCGACGCTTCCAAGATCGCCGGGATCGCCGGAATCACCCGGCCGCGGCAGTCGGGAGACGAAGACCCGCACGAAGTGCCCGTCCCGGTGGCGCAGGTCCACCTCGCCCTGCCAGCGGCCGGCCGCGAGGTCGGGCACGGTCTCCAGGTCGGTGGTGTGGTCACGCAGTAGCGCCAGCGGCTCACCCAGCACCTGTCCGGCGGTCCACCCGAGCAACTCCTCAGCGTCGGAGTTCCAACTGCGCACCCGGTCCTCGGCGTCGGCGCTGACCACTCCGACCAGGACCCGACCACGCACCGACTCGACGTGACCGGGCGTGGAGGCCAGGGCACTGGCCGCATTCGTGAAACTCGTGGGGCCCGTGGGACCCCTGGGACCGACGGCACCGGGAAAACCCGCCCGACCTGGCGCCGGACGCCGCTCGGAAGGCTCGGTCAGATCCAGCCGGCACCACACCGTCTTGCCGGTTCGGGTGTAGTCCACCCCCCACGCCGAGGCGAGCGCGGAGCAGGCCAACAGGCCCCGACCGCCCTCCCGGGTCGGGTCGATGTCCGGAAGGGTCGCGGGTAGTTCTCTGGCCGGGTGTCGGTCGTGCACCTCGATCCGCACGGCGGTACCCAGGTCGACGCAGGTCACCTCGAAGGCGGTCCCAGCGTGCACCACGGCGTTCGTGGCCAGTTCGCTGGTGATCAGGACGGCGTCGTCGGCCATCGATTCCATGCCGAACCCGACCAGCGCCTGCCGCGCGAAACGGCGGGCCGCAGCGACCGAGTCGGCCCGGGGCGGAAAACCCGCATACGCCGGCAACGTGATGGCCTCGGACATGGGTTTGTTTACGGCCACGCCCCTTCTTCCCAGCCTCCGCGTACGGTCCAGACTGACCGGCAATGCCGTCTACCGTCAGATCCAGGAGGCGACACGGTGAAGTCGACAGTCTCGGCAGGGTCCAAAACTACCGCCATTCGAGGCGAGGCACGGCCGACTGTGTCCGTCGGATCCGACCTGCGTGCGCTGTTGGACGCGCTGCGCGCGGTCCGCGACGGAGACTTCCGGACCAGACTGCGGGTCGAGGGCGAGGGTGTCACTGCCGAGATCGCGACAGCCTTCAACGAACTGGTGGAACGCAACGCGCACCTGGCCGGGGAGTTGGAACGGGTTCGGCGGGTGGTGGGCCGAGATGGCCGGCTGGCCCAACGGCTCGACCCGGGCTCGGGTAGCGGGTCGTGGCGGGTCGCGGTGGACGCGGCCAACAGCCTGCTCGACGACCTGGTGCGTCCGACCACCGAGGTCGGCAGGGTGTTGTCCGCGGTGGCCGGCGGTGACCTGTCCCACAAGATCGACCTGAAGTCCGGCGACCGACCGCCCCGCGGGGAGTTCCTGCGGATCGCCCGCACGGTCAACGGGCTGGTCGACCGACTGTCCGCCTTCACCACCGAGGTGACCAGGGTGGCCCGCGAGGTCGGCACCGAGGGGAACCTGGGCGAACAGGCCAGGGTCCGCGGGGTCAGCGGTTCGTGGAAGGACCTGGCCGACTCGGTCAACACGATGGCCAGCAACCTGGCCGCCCAGGTCCGCGACATCGCCCAGGTCACCACCGCGGTGGCCCGCGGCGACCTGTCCCGCAAGGTCACCGTGCGGATGGCCGGGGAGATGTTGGAACTGAAGAACACGGTCAACACGATGGTCGACCAACTCTCCGCGTTCGCCTCCGAGGTGACCCGCATGGCCCGGGAGGTCGGCACCGAGGGCAACCTGGGTGGCCAGGCGCAGGTCTGGGGGGTGAGCGGCACATGGAAGGACCTGACCGACTCGGTGAACTCGATGGCCAGCAACCTGACCGCACAGGTCCGCGACATCGCCCGGGTGGCGACCGCGGTGGCCACCGGCGACCTGTCCCAGAAGATCGCGGTGGACGTGAAGGGCGAGTTGCTGGAACTGAAGAGCACGGTCAACACGATGGTGGACCAACTCTCCGCGTTCGCCTCGGAGGTGACCCGGGTGGCCCGCGAGGTCGGCACCGACGGACGGCTGGGTGGGCAGGCGCTGGTGCCGGGGGTGTCGGGCACCTGGCGGGACCTGACCGACTCGGTCAACTCGATGGCCGGGAACCTGACCAGCCAGGTCCGCAACATCGCCCAGGTCACCACCGCGGTGGCCCGTGGCGACCTGTCCCAGAAGATCACCGTGGACGCCCGTGGGGAGATCCAGGAACTCAAGAGCACCATCAACACGATGGTCGACCGGCTGTCGGCGTTCGCCGACGAGGTGACCCGGGTCGCCCGCGAGGTCGGCACCGAGGGACAGCTTGGCGGGCAGGCGCTGGTACGTGGGGTGAGCGGCACCTGGAAGGACCTGACCGACTCGGTCAACGTGATGGCCGACAACCTGACCAGCCAGGTCCGCAACATCGCCCAGGTGGCCACCGCGGTGGCCCGTGGTGACCTCACCCAGAAGATCACGGTGCAGGCGCAGGGTGAGGTGGCCGCGCTGGCGCAGACCATCAACGTGATGGTGCAGACGCTGCGGGCGTTCGCCGACGAGGTGACCCGGGTGGCCCGCGAGGTCGGCACCGAGGGGAACCTGGGTGGACAGGCCGCGGTGCCGAACGTGGCCGGTACCTGGAAGGACCTGACCGACTCGGTCAACGTGATGGCCGACAACCTGACCAACCAGGTCCGCAGCATCGCCCAGGTGACCACCGCGGTGGCCCGCGGCGACCTCACCCAGAAGATCGACGTGGCCGCGCGCGGGGAGATCCTGGCGCTCAAGACCACCATCAACACCATGGTGGACACCCTGCGGGCGTTCGCCGACGAGGTGACCCGGGTGGCCCGCGAGGTCGGCAGCGAGGGCCGGTTGGGCGGTCAGGCCGAGGTGGAGGGGGTGGCCGGCACCTGGGAGCGGCTCACCGAGAGCGTCAACGAGTTGGCCGGGAACCTGACCACGCAGGTGCGGGCGATCGCCGAGGTGGCCACCGCGGTGACCCGGGGTGACCTGACCCGGCAGATCACCGTTGACGCGTCCGGGGAGGTGGCCGAACTCAAGGACAACATCAACCAGATGATCGGCAACCTGGCCGAGACCACCCGGACCAACCTTGAGCAGGACTGGCTGAAGACCAACCTGGCCCGGATCTCCGGGCTGATGCAGGGACACCGGGACCTGACCGAGGTCGCCCAGCTCATCATGAACGAACTCACCCCGGTCGTGGACGCCCGGCAGGGCGCGTTCTTCCTCGCCGAACACGAACCGGACGGTGACGTGGTGCTGCGCCGGATCGCGGGGTACGCGCACCTGGGCGGGTCGGCCAGCGTGTTCCACATCGGAGAGTCGCTGGTGGGTCAGGCGGCGTTGGAGAAAAGGCGGATCGTGCTGGTCGACGCGCCACCGGACTACCTGGCGGTGCGTTCGGGGTTGGGTGGCGCGCCACCGACCACCATCGTGGTGATGCCGGTGCTGTTCGAGGGTGACGTGTTGGCGGTGATCGAGTTGGCCTCGTTCCGCCCGCTGCGTGAGGTGCACCTGGCCTTCCTGGACCAACTCACCGAGACGATCGGCGTGATCGTGAACACGATCATCGTGAACTCCCGTACCGCGGTGCTGCTGACCGAGTCGCAGCGGCTGACCCAGCAGTTGCAGGAACGTTCCGAACAGCTCCAGGCCCAGCAGGAGGAACTGCGCAAGACCAACTCCGAACTGGAGGAGAAGGCGGCACTGCTGGCCGAACAGAACCGGGCCATCGAGGTGCAGAACTTCGAGATCGAGCAGGCCCGCCAGTCGCTACAGGACCGTGCCGAGCAACTGGCGATGTCCTCCCGGTACAAGTCGGAGTTCCTGGCCAACATGTCCCACGAACTGCGGACGCCGTTGAACAGTCTGCTGATCCTGGCCCGGCTTCTGGCCGACAACGGCAGCGGCAACCTGACCGCCAAGCAGGTCGAGTTCGCCGACGTCATCCACGGCGCCGGCAGCGACCTGCTGCAACTGATCAACGACATCCTCGATCTGTCCAAGGTGGAGGCCGGCAAGGTCGAGATCCGACCCGGTGACGTACCGCTGGTGCGGCTGGTCGACTACGTGGAGGCTACGTTCCGGCCGCTGACCGTGGAGAAGGGGTTGCGGTTCACCGTGTCGCCGCGGCCGGGTCTACCGGCCGTGCTGTACACCGACCAGCAGCGGCTGCAACAGGTGTTGCGCAACCTGCTGTCCAACGCGGTGAAGTTCACCGAGTCGGGCGAGGTGACCCTGACCATCTACCGGGTCGAGGACACCGGCTCGCTCGGCGACGCGCTCCGTGCCGCCGACCAGGTGGTGGCGTTCTCGGTCACCGACACCGGTATCGGCATCGCCGAGGACAAGCTGCGCACGATCTTCGAGGCGTTCCAGCAGGCCGACGGGACGACCAGCCGCAAGTACGGTGGAACCGGGCTCGGGCTGTCCATCAGCCGTGAGATCGCCAGTCTGATCGGCGGCGAGATCCATGCCCGCAGCACCCTGGGCGCCGGCAGTGTGTTCACGCTGTACATCCCGGTGGCACCGCACCCGGGCTTCGAACCGACGGCCAGCCCGGACACGCCCAGGTTGCCCGAGGTGACGGACGCGTCGGACGCGTCGACGCCGGGTACCAATGCGCTGTTGACATCGGTACCGGTAGGCCCGCCGCGGATGCCACCGTCGGCCGCACCGTCGCCCACGCCCCCGATCCTGGTGGACGAGCCGGAACCGACCGACACACCAACCGCGGAACCGATCGTGGACGACGACCTACAGGGCCGGCGGGTGCTGATCGTCGACGATGACGTCCGGAACGTGTTCGCGCTGACCAGCGTGCTGGAAGAACACGGCATGGACGTGCTCTACGCCGAGAACGGCCAGGTTGCCATCACCCTGGTGGACCAGCACCCGGACATTGACCTGGTCCTGATGGACATCATGATGCCGGGCATGGATGGCTACGCCACCACCGACACGATCCGCCGGCGCCCGGAGTTCACCCACCTACCCATCGTCGCGCTGACCGCCAAGGCGATGAAGGGCGACCGGGAGAAGGCGCTCGCGGCGGGGGCGTCAGACTATGTGACCAAGCCGGTGCAGGTCAGTCACCTGCTCTCGGTCATCCGGTCCTGGTTGGCCGGTGAGCCGGCTTGACCACACAGCCGGTGGAACGCCACCGAAGGCGGTGCGCCGGTGTCCAAACAGCCCACCAACGGCCAAACGGTGGCTGACGTGCCTTCCGGTCCGTGCAAGGATGCATGCTGTGGAAAGCCCCGGACACCTCGAGCGGGGACGGCCAGGAGGCACGTTGACCGACACGGTCAATATCCTGATCGTCGATGACCGTACGGAGAACCTGGTCGCGCTGGAGGCCATCCTCGGATCGTTGGACCACAACCTGGTACGGGCCCGATCGGGTGAGGACGCGCTCAGGGCACTGCTCACCCACCAGTTCGCGCTGATCCTGCTTGACGTGAGCATGCCCGGTATGGACGGTTTCGAAACGGCAGCGCGGATCAAGCGGCGGGAGAAGACCCGCGACATCCCCATCATCTTCCTGACCGGGATGAGCAACGAGCCGAACCACGCGTTCCGCGGGTACGCCGTCGGCGCGGTGGACTATCTGGCCAAGCCGTTCGACCCGTGGGTGCTGCGGACGAAGGTGTCGGTGTTCGTCGACCTGCACCTGAAGAACCGCCAGATCCAGGAACAGGCTCGGCTGCTGCGCTGCGGGCTGCTGGTGGACCGGGATCAGGGTCCGCCGAACTCGGCAGGCATGGAATCCCTGTGCTCACCGACATCACCGGACGGGCGGTCCGGGCAGGCTCTGGTGGCCGAGTTGTCCAACCGGTTGGCCTCCGTCGAGGAGCAGGTGAACGAGTTGGTCAACCGGCCGGTCGGTGACCGTGCGGTGGCCTCGGCAGTGGCCGAGTTGGGCCGGCGCACGGCGTCGTTGCGCACCGCCATCGACGCTCTGGCCGGCACCGAGTCGCGCTGACCGGGGGCAGCCGGACAGTTCCCGCATGACATCCGAATGGACGCCGTCCACCATCGGATGGTGACCGAGCGGGACGAGGGCCCCAGCAACACGATGCCGCGGTGGCTGCCTCGCGCCATCATGGTGGTATTCGTGGCGCTGGCCATCTTTCTGGCCCTTCGCTGGATATTGGGGCAACTGACCGGGCTGCTCACCCTGTTGTTGGTCTCGCTCTTCCTGACCTTCGCCATCGAACCGGCGGTCAACTGGTTGGACCGCCGGGGCTGGCGACGCGGCGCGGCCACCGGTCTGGTTTTTGTGGGGCTGCTTGTCGCGCTGACCGGGTTCGTGGTGGCCCTTGGTTCGGTGCTGGTGTCCGAAGTCAGGTCAATCGGCGACAATATCCCAGACTATGCCAACGGCCTCATCGGGTGGATCAACCGAACGTTTGACACCAACCTCTCGACAGGTGGAGTCACCGACGAACTGACCAGGCCCGGTGGGTCGCTGTCGATGTTGGGTTCACGACTGGCCCGCAACGCCGTTGGTTACGGGGCCAGTGCGATCGGTGCGGTGTTCCAACTCTTCACGATTCTGCTGTTCACCTTCTACCTGTCCGCGGACGGGCCACGGGTCCGCCATGCGCTGTGCTCGCTGCTGCCACCGGACCGACAACGTGAGGTACAGCGGGCCTGGGACATCGCGGTCGACAAGACCGGTGGGTACCTGTACTCACGCGCCCTGTTGGCGGTCATCTCGACCGTGGCCCACTTCACCGCGTTCCGGGTCATCGGCATCGACTTCGCACTCGCGCTGGCCATCTGGGTAGGCGTGGTCTCCCAGTTCATCCCCACCGTCGGTACCTATCTCGCGGCAGCGCTGCCGATCGTGGTCGCCCTGGCCACCAGGCCGGCGGACGCACTGTGGGTGGCCGCCTTCGCGGTCGCCTACCAACAGTTGGAGAACTATGTGCTGGCCCCCCGGATCACCGCGCGGACACTGGCGATGCATCCGGCGGTCGCGTTCGGATCGGTGATCGCCGGGGCGGCCCTGCTCGGGGCGGCTGGTGCGTTGCTGGCGCTACCGGTGATGGCAACCCTCCAGGGGTTCGTCGGAGCATACGTTCGCCACTACGAGGTCACCGAAACAACCGAGGCCCGGGAAGAGCGAGCCGACGACAATGGCGACACAGATGGGTCAGGCCAGTAACAGTGGTGGATCCAGAGAAGTCGATACATTCGAACGACATTTAGCTGCCATCTTGACGCGACCGTCGACTAACGTCGACTCGGCGGGGAGAGGGGATGAACAGGGTGAACGAACAACGGGTCACCATCCGTCAGGTCGCGCAGACCGCGGGGGTGTCCATCGCCACCGTGTCGCGGGTATTCGCCGGCACCACACCGGTGTCCGACACGCTGCGGCAGCGGGTCGAAGAGGCCGCGCGGTTACTTGCCTACACGCCGCACGAGGTCGCCCGCAGCCTCGCCCGTGGTCGCACCCTGATCGCGGCAATGCTGGTGCCCAACCTGGCCAACCCGTACGTGTGTGGGTTGATCAAGCGTGTCCTGCACGAGGCGGACAGGGCTGGCTACCGGTTGATCGTCGCCGACAGCGACGAGAACGACGAGATCGAGTTCTCGCTGGGAGTCAACCTGCTCCAGCGCGGTGACGGTCTGATCGTCTACGCACCGCGCGGTGATGTCGAGACTGTCGAGGCGCTCGCCGAATACGGCAAACCGGTGGTGGTACTCAACCGTCCGGTCGACACGCCGAACCTGTCCACCGTCGTTGTCGACGAGTACCACGCGATGTGCCAACTCGCCCAGCACCTCGCCGACCTCGGCCACCGAAGAGTCGCCTACCTGCACGGTCCGGCCCGGTCCTGGCGGGACGCACAGCGTTGGCGGGCAGTCTCGGGGCTGTCCGAGCAGGGCGTGGAGGTGACCGCCATCGATTCGTGCGGCGCCTTACGCGACGGCTACGACGCGGTGCCGACGGCGCTCGCGGCCGGCTGCACCGCGGTGATGGCGTTCGACGACCTCACCGCCTTCGGCGTGCTCAGCGGCCTGCGAGACCACGGTCTACGGGTGCCCGAGGATGTCTCGGTCACCGGGTTCGGTGACGTTCCGCTGTCCCGTTGCGTGTCTCCGACGCTGACCGGCGCGTGCGGCAGGCAACTCGAAGCCGGCACAGCGGCCTGGCAGAGCCTCGCCTCGATGCTCGACGGCGGCCCGCCCGGAAGCCGTATCGTGCTGCGGGCCGAGGCGATGATCCGCAGCTCCACAGCTCCCCCGCCGACAGGCTGACAGCCCGGGGGGCCGCCTGTCGTAGCCGGTCGGCAACCGATGGGACGCCCGGCGTTCACCCGGCGCCGGCCCACCGTGCCGACCTGGCATTCCGGACCGAACCCGACCGCGGACCGAAGCGCCACCGGTGGCCGAATCAGACACCGGCCGCCTGGAGGAGCTTGCGCACGTGCGGCACCGCGTCGTCGACCGGCGTCCTGACGGTCTGGCCGGTCGCGCGCGCGGTGACCTCGACGGTGCCCTCCGCCAGACCCCGGCTGCCGACCGTGATCCGGAACGGGATTCCGATCAGCTCGACGTCCCGGAACTTGACGCCCGGGCGCTCGGTGCGGTCGTCCAGCACAACATCGACACGCTCCTCGCGGAGCCGCTGGTAGATCTCCTCCGCGGCCTGAACGGTGGACTCGTCCCTGACGTTCAGCAGGACGACGGCCACCTCGAAGGGAGCCACCTGCGCTGGCCACACGATGCCGGACGCGTCGTTGTGCGCCTCCACAACGGCCGCCATCGCACGTTCCACCCCGATGCCGTAGCTGCCCATGACCGGCGTGATCCGGTTCCCGTCGGGGCCGAGGACCGAGACGCCCAGCGCCTCGGTGTACCTGCGGCCGAGTTTGAGGAGGTGGCCAACCTCGACCACTCGCACCACCTCCAGTGCGGTGCCACACCGCGAACAGGCTTCCCCGCTGGTGACCTCGCGCAGGTCGGCCCACCGCCCGACGGCGATGTCCCGTTCCACGTCCACTCCGCGCAGGTGTACCCCGTCGAGGTTGGCGCCGGTGGACATGGCACGACGGCCACGCAACGACTCATCGGCGATGACGGGCAGAGTGCCGACACCCACCGCCCCGAGACTGCCCGGGGACGCCCCCAGCGCGGCCTGGATCTCCGCCACGTCCGCGGGGCGGACGGAGTTGGCCCGGGTGGCGTCGACCAGTCTCTGTTCCACCAGGCTGTGGTCACCGCGCATCAGCACGAGCGTGACCCGGTCGTCGATGACGTAGACCAGAGTCTTGATCTGCCTGTCCGCCGGGACGCCGTGCTGTCGGGCCAGCTCCTCGATGGTGCGGGCGTCGGGGGTGTCGAAGCGCTCGGTCGTGGCCAACCCTGGGCCGTCGTCCACGGCGGCGAGGGCGGAGCTGGCCTTCTCCACGTTGGCGACGTACCCGCACGACGTGCAGCGCACCACCAGGTCCTCACCGGAGTCGGTCGGGCTCATGAACTCGATCGAGGCGCCACCGCCCACCATGCCGTCGGCCGCCTCGATGACGGGTATACCCAGGCGGGCGAAGATCCGCTGGTACGCCTCGTGGTGCCTGTCGAACGAGCGGTCCAGTCCCGGTGTGTCCAGGTCGAAGCTGTACGAGTCCTTCATGGTGAACTCGCGGGTGCGGACCAGGCCGCCTCTGGGTCGGGGCTCGTCTCGGAACCCGGTCTGGAACTGGTACCAGGTCTGGGGCAGGTCCCGGTACGAGCGCAGCTCGTCGGCAACCGTCGTGACGATCTCCTCGTGCGCCAGACCCAGCGTGAGGTCGGCACCCCTGCGATCGGTGAGCCGGAACATCTGGTCACCCATGGCCTCCCACCGACCGGTCCGCTGCCAGATCCGCGCCGGGTGCATGGTCGGGAACAGGAACTCCTGCCCTCCGATTCGGGCCATCTCCTCCCGGATGATCTCGATGATCTTGGCGCGAACCCGCACGGCCAGCGGTAGCAGTGAGTGGTGGCCCACCATGAGTTGGCGGATGAACCCTCCCCGGACGAGAAGGCGGTGGCTCAGTGCGTCGGCGTCAGCCGGGTCCTCGCGGAGAGTGGGCACGTACAGCTCGGACCAGCGCATGGGCTCGGCACCTTCGTCTCGGCTTGATCGACGGTGGGGCCGGATCCTATTCCTGGATGGTGTCGGAGCCGGATTCCCGATCGCGCGGAACAGCGGGGAACCGGGGAACCGGGGAACCGCTCAGTGGGACAGGCCGAGGGCGGCCATTCGCTGGGTGTGGGCGGTGGTGATGCGCCTGATCAGTTCCATCACACCGGCCAGGTCACCGGAGCCCACGATGATCAGGAGGGCCAACGCGTCCCGCTCGGCGGCCACCCGTTGCGCCTGTGAGATCGCCTCGCCGACCAGCCGGCGCCCCCACAGTGCCAGTCGCCCGGCCACCACCGGGTCGGCCTCGATCGCGGCGCGCACCTCCCGGACCGCGAACGCCGCGTGCCCGGTGTCGTCCAGCACCTCAAGGACCAGTTCCCGGGTCGACGCGTCGACGAATCCGGCGACCTCCCGGTAGAAGTCGGCCGCGATGCCGTCACCGACGTAGGCCTTGACCAGCCCCTCCAGCCAGGTACTGGGCATGGTGGAGTCGTGGAACGAGTCGAGTGCCGGGATGAACGGTTCCATCGCGGCCTGCGGGTCCGCGCCCAACTCGGTGAGCCGGGCCGCGAGCCGGTCGAAGTGTCCGACCTCCGCGGCGGCCATCCGGGCCAACGCGGCCCGGCCAGCC